>NZ_JBRBZA010000007.1:0-17765 GCF_053493975.1 Thermomicrobium sp. | reverse complement strand
ATGCGGCTGGTCACGTACAGCGAGCGGGGTCGGACGAGCGTCGGGGTTCTGGAGGACGGCTGGATTCTCGATATCCCCCAGGCGTACACGGAACTCTTGCACCAGCAGGGAGTGACGGATGCGGCCGGGCGAGCGCTGGCGGAGTGCCCTCCCGACATGGTGCTCCTCTTGGCTCGCGATGGGCTCGTTCGAGCGCGGGAAGCGGTCTCCGTCGCGCGCGAGGCGCTGGCGCACGATCCGGAAGGCGCACGGCAACGCGGGCTGGCAATCGCAGCCGATGCACCCGGCGTGCGCCTGCGGGCTCCGCTCCTGCGACCGGGCAAGATCATTTGCCTCGGGTTGAACTATGCCGACCACGCGCGGGAGACCGACTCGCCGATCCCGCAGTACCCGGAACTCTTCAACAAGTTCGCCAACGCGCTCATCGGGCCGGGCGAGCCGATCGTCTTGCCGCGCGTGAGCCAACTGGTCGACTACGAGGCGGAACTGGCGGTGGTCATCGGGAAGGCGGGCCGGTACATCGACGAGGCGCGGGCGCTCGACCACGTGGCCGGCTATACGATCTTGAACGACGTCTCGATGCGCGACTTCCAGTTCCGCGGTCGGCAGTGGATGCAGGGGAAGACGTTCGATCGCTCGACGCCGCTCGGTCCCTGGATCGTGACGGCCGACGAGATCCCCGATCCGCAGGGGCTGGACATCAGTTGCGAGGTCTCGGGCGAGGTGCTCCAGCGTTCCAACACCGGTGAGATGATCTTCAGCGTGGCCGCGGTGATCGCCTATATCTCGCAGATCATGACGCTGGAGCCGGGAGACCTCATCGCTACCGGAACACCGGCGGGGGTGGGGTTCGCGCGCGAACCGAAGCGGCTGTTGCGACCGGGCGACGTGGTTCGGGTAACGGTCGAGCGGATCGGGACGCTGGAGAACCCAGTGGTCGCCGAGGAGTGAGCGGGCGAGCGGCGGTCGAGCGTCCGGGTAGGACGCCGCGTCGCGCCGGCGGGTGCTGGGGCGCTCAGATGACGATGTTGCCACCGCGCTGGGGCGGACGGAGGACGACGAGCCGGCCTGGTTCCTGGTACTCGATCTGCGGGTCGACGCGCTTGCCCGAGCGGTAGGTCGCGAGGACGCCGGTGACGGCGACGCGCTCACCGCAGAGCGCTTCCCGGAGCCGGTCGACCGTCCACTTGCGCGCCGCGAGCTCGCGGAGCGCGTCCTCCCACAGCACGGCGTAAAAGTCGCCGCCGAAGTTGACCAAGAGGCAGGGGCGGTCGTGCCACGCCCTTTCCGCATCGATTGGATGCGACCGACCGTCACGTTGCGCTGCGGCGGGGAACGCGCGCGGCATCGCGGGATGTTGCGCCGCGCTCAGGGGCTTGTCCGATCTCGGGTTACCGTGACTCTCTCCGACTAGGGAACGATCGTCAGTTCGGTCGTGTCACTGGGTCGTCAGCGAACTGTCCGGTCAGGGGCACGACTGGGTCGATCGGCTCGGTGCCGATGCGAGTTGGTCGCAGAGCGGGACTGGATAGACGGCACGACAGTCGAGCGGTTTCCCAGCTTCATCCGCGACTGGGGCAGAAGTACCGCGGTGTCGCTCGGACAGTGCCGGCGACCATCGAGGGCGCGCGGCTGGCTGGCGGGACGATCACCCGTCGAGCAAGGCGGCGCGGAGGATGAGCAGGATCGACATGACCAGATCGGCGAAGACGGCGCCGGCGACGAGTGCCAAGACCAGCTCGGCCAGTAGGAGGAGCACATCGGCCAGCAACTGCAGGACAGCCTCGGCAGTGAGCGATTCTTCGCCGAGCAGGACGAGGCCGAGCCCGAAGGCGATCAAGAGGAGCTCGCTCCGAGTCGTGCCGCCGACCAAGGCGGCCAGGAGCCGCTTGGTGATCGGCAGCTCTTTGATGCGCCGGTAGCCCTGCAGGAGTGGCCGCTCGGCCGGTTGCCGCAGCGGCGGCATCGCCGTCAGTTCTGCCCGGGTGGCGGGAGGCTGGCTCGGCGCCGACGCACTCAGCGCGACCGGTCGGGTCGCTTGGAGATCGGGCTGGGTGTCGGCCAGTGGCCCGACCACTTCACCGACCAAGTGCCCCAGCTTCCAGCCGAACCAGTACAGGGGCAGGAGCGAGACCGCGTGTCCCCGCTCTCGCTCGACCGTCGACTCGATCCGCCGGCTCACTCCGAGCATGGCCACCTCCCGTGCTCTCGCTCGGATGGTACGCCGCGCGAGCCGGGAAGTTTTTGCGGACTCGTAAAAGTCACTCCTGGACGCGAGGCTGCGCACCGGACGCCGCGCAGTGGTCCGCGTTGCGCGGTCGAAAGTCGGTCGTCAGGCGAGTCGGGGCACGGGAGCGGTGCGCGCGGGGGTCGGACCCGCCTCGGCCTCGGTGGGGACCAGTTGGGCGATGGCGCGGCTGGCCGCGATCGCCGCTGCCGTGCTGATGCCAGCAGTGAGCCAGCCAGCTGGGCTCAGAGGCGGCAGACCGAGGAGGGCGCGTACCGGCGGGGTGACGACCGTCGCCACGAGGACCGCGCTCGACAGGGCTGTCCCGGTCAAGAGGCTCGGCGTCAGACCCGCTCCGGTCAGGCCCAGCTCGAGGGTCTGGGCCAGTTGGCTGGCGACGAGGGCAGCGAAGGCGACGGCTGGTGCAGCGGTGGGGTCGGCCCGCATGGTCCAGAGGTAGGCGAGCGCGGCTGGGACCGCAGTCGCCCCGGCCCGGCGCAAGACGTCGGCCCGCAGCGGCCGGTCGAGGGCCGTCTCCCCCTCGCGGGCCAGCTGCTCCAGCCGTCGGTAGCGCGGCCCCTGGAGGGCGATGGCGAGTGCCGGCGGGACATCGGTGATCAGGTTCACCATGAGCACTTGGCGGGTGTTGAGCGGGGCAGGCGCTCCGAGGATCGCGGGGAGCCCCATGAGGAGGAGCTCGCCCAGGTTCCCGCCGAGCAGCAGAGCCACCGCGCGGCGCATGTTGCGCCAGAAGCTCCGGCCCTCGATCAAGGCCTGGACCAGGGCGGCGAAGTCGTCCTCGATCAGGATCAGGTCAGCAGCCTGCCGGGCGACCTCCGTCCCCCAACCCATCGCCATGCCGACATCGGCGAGGCGGAGTGCGGCGCTGTCGTTGACGCCGTCACCGGTCATCGCCACGACGTGCCCGCGGGCTTGCAAGGCACGCACGATGCGGACCTTGTCGAGCGGCGTGGCGCGGGCGATGACGGGTATCTGCTCCAGTCGCTCGGCCAGTTGCTCGTCGCTCAGGCTGGCCAGATCGGCGCCGGTGATGACCCGCTCGTCCTCGGTGAGACCAGCGGCCCGCGCGATCGTGGAGGCGGTGGCTGGATGGTCGCCGGTGATCATGACGACGCGGACACCTGCCCGGCGACAGCGCGCGACCGCGTCGGGGACCGTGGGTCGCAGGGGGTCGCTCAGACCGAGGAAGCCGATGAGGCGCAGATCGGTCGGATCCTCCAGCCGTACCGACCCATCCGCCTCGGCAACGAGCAGGACGCGGAGGCCGGCTCCAGCGAGCCTGAGCAGGTGATCGGCCAGTTCGTGGTGTCGCGCCTCGTCGAGCGGCTGCAGGCTGCCGTCCGCGGCGAGCCACGCGCGACAGCGGTCGAGCAGGACCTCCGGGCTTCCTTTGAAGTAGGCCGTGTCCCCGATCCGCACGGCGTGATAGGGCTGGGTCGATTCGAAGGGCAACTCTTCGTCGCGCGGGACCTCGAGCCGATCGTTCACGCCCGCTGCCAGGGCGGCCTGCAAGACGGCTGCATCGGTTCCGTGACTGAAGGCATCGCTCCGCGAAGGAGGCGGGCTCGCCAATGCCGCACTGGTGAGTGTTCGGCGGGCCAGCGCAGTGAGCTGCCCAGGCAGCGACTCGAGCCCCGCGCTGGTCAAGATATGGGTCACCGAGAGTTTGCCCGCCGTCAGCGTGCCGGTCTTGTCGACGCACACGATGCTGACGCGGCCGAGCGCCTCGACCGCCGAGAGCCGACGCACGACGATGCCGTTCCGCGCGAGCCGGCGCGCTGTCGCGGCCTGGGCGACGCGCGAGAGGAGCGGGAGCCCTTCCGGAACGGCGGCGATCGCCAAGCTGGCACCGAGACCCAGTTGTGCGGCGGGTGGCAGTCCGCGCAGGATGCCGCTCAGGGTGACGGCGGCGGCAGTCGCGAAGGAGATCGGCAAGGAGAGACGCGTGTACTGGGTGAGTCGTTCGGTGAGATGGTCCCGGTGCTCCGCGCTCAGTTCCAGCGAGCGACGGAGCGCTCCGAGGCGCGTCCGGGAACCGGTCGCCACCACGACGGCGACTGCCGTACCCGAGACGACGGCGCTGCCGGCCAGGACGACCGCCCGCTCATCGCGCGCGGCGGCATCCTTCTGCACCGGGATCGACTCGCCGGTCAAGGCCGACTCGTCGACGGTGAACTTGTTGGTCTCGATCAGGCGGGCATCGGCTGGCACGAGGTCGCCGAAGCGCAGCAGGACGATATCGCCGGGAACGAGCTCGCTGGCACGGATCACCTGCTCGCGCCCGTCGCGCCGGACGCGTGCCTCCGTCTCCGTCAGCCGGGCCAACTCGCTCGTCGCGCGGGCCACCCGCACGTCCTGCCAAGTGCCGAGAAGCGTGTTGACGGCGATCGTCCCGATGATGATCAGGACATCGAGCGGGGCATTGACGGCCAGCGAGAGGGCAGCGCCGGCCGCCATGATGGCGACGAGCGGTGAGCTGAGCTGCTCGAGCGTCGCCTGGACCCACGGGTTGAGCTGGGAGTCGCTCGGCTCGATGGCCAGTCGACGCGCTGCTTCGCTGGCCGGCAGTCCGTCTGGACCGGTAGCGAGCTCGCGGAACAGCTCGTCCGGTGCGCGTTCGCCCCAGCGCTCCGGCTCGGGGTCGACGTAGACCGGAGCGGCGCTGGACGGGGGCTGTCCCCACAAACGGATCCAGCTGATCACGATCGCGAGCAGGGCAGAGCCACCCAAGAGGATCGCCGCGAGCGTCGGCGAGAGCGGGAGACCGAAACCGAGCGCCAGCGCCGCCAGATTGCTGGCCAGCGAGACGAGCGTCGTCTCGCGGACGGCCCGATCGCGGCGCGCACCGACGTCGACCAGCGTGGCCACTGCCGCGAGGTCACTCGCCAGGACGTCGACGGGGTAATCGAGCACGACACCGTTCGGCTGCAGACCGATCGCGAGGTCTGCCTCGCGGAACGCGCTCGGGTGGGCCAGGTGATCGGCTATGTAGAACACGCGTTGGCCGGAGCGCCGGAGTTGGGCGATCGTGCCGGCAGGATCGTCGTCAGCCAGGACTTCGACGCCGACCGTTTCCAGCCACGCCAGACGTGCCTCCGGCGCGGCGCGGACGAGAACGCGGATCCCTCGCTCGCGGCAGCAGCTCACGAGTTCGCGTCCCGCCGTCGAAAGACGCGGTCGCAGCCCGATGACCCCGACCAGACCGTCGCGGCCGCGCTCGCAGAGCAACACCGGTAGGCTGCCGCGCTCGAGGAGCTTCGCGACGACCGGGTGAGCTCTGCCGTTCGCACCCACCAGCTCGAAGCGCCGCCAGTCGCGGGACCCGTTGCGACGACCATTGTTCGGCAGCGGGAAGGCGTTGGCGAAGGGCAGGCGTTGCTCGATGGCGAGACGCGCGCTGCACTCGAGGAGTTCATCGAGCGAGAGCGCGTCGTCGAACGGGATCGCGGTGTCGAGTTCGAAACCGTCGCTGAGCAGCAGCGGGTGATCGAGGAGGATCACCGAGGGACGGACGAGGCGCCGACCGGGGGCGAGGCGTGTCACGAGCGCGCCGGCCCGCAAGGCACGGGCCACAGCGCCGAGGTCGGCCATCTCGGTACCGATCAAGGCCGGGCGGGCATTGAGTAGGACGAGCGCGCGGCCCGCAGCCGCCAGCGATCCAGCGCGCAGACCGTTGACGGCGGCCGCTCCCAGGGCGAGCGGTGCGATCAGGTCGAGGTAGCGCTGCGTGAGCTCCGGCACCGGTGTCGGGCGCGGTCGCCACAGTACCGCGGGATCGATCGCTCGGTAGCGAATGGTGGCCTGACCGTGCAGGACGAGCGAGCCAGCTGCGACGGTCTGCCCTCGTGTCCGGTGCTCGACCGTACCCGCTGGCGCGAGCGTGAGGATCTCACCATCCACGAGCTCGGCCGGCAGTGGCAGGCGCGCGCCCGGGCTGATGCGGGCCGTCGATCCAGGATGTGGGAGACTGCTCTCCGCCAGCTGACGCTCGTAGCGTTGCCACGCGCGCTGCCAAGGCAAGAGCACCGTCAGCAGGCGGAGCGCTTCCAGGAAGCTCACCAAGAGACCGATCCGCTGGCCAGCGAGCGCTTGCGTGACGATCCCGAGCGAACTGGTCGCGATGTCCGCGCCGATCGGCGTGAGGAGTCGCCGCATCCCCTCGCGCAGCGCCGGAAAGCCGCGGAGCACCGTCAACGTGTCGGCGATCAGTGCCGGAGCTGAGCTCGTGGTCAGGGCGGCTGGTCGACCGAGCAACTGGCGGGCGACCAGGAGCCCGAGCCCGAGTGCCGTGCCAGCCGAGCGGACGATCCCGTAGGTCAGGAGGTCCCGGTCGAAGGGGGAAATGACGCGCCGCGCGCTGGGCGGGAGTTCGGGCAGATCGAGTCCTGTGATGCTGGCGATGACGTCGCTCGGATCGATGCTGTCGTCGAGTTCGACGAGGACGCGTCCGGTCAAGGCACTGGCCCGGACGACCGACGCCCCGAGGCGAGCGAGTGCGTCCTCGATCAGCTGGGCGACGTGCGGGTTCCCTTCCAGACCGGGCACTGCCAGGCGGAGTCGCCGCCGGCTGATCGCCCCGACCTGCCGTGTCACCGCATGCTCGATGCGCACGCTGGTCGCGCGTGGGCTTCTGGCGTCGACGGGTGGCTCGCTGGGCGCCGTGCCGGCGCTCGCTGCGCGATCGGACTGGTCCAGGTGCTGCGCGAGTTCCTCCAGGAGTGCCTCGGTGCTCCACCGCGCCGGATCGACGCGCAACAGCCAGGTGCCCGTCAGGGAGTTCCCGGTGGCCGCGAGGATGCCGGGAACGCGGCGCACCTGAGCGAGCGCATCATCCGGCGGGTACGGATCGAGCGACAAACGCACCCGTCCGGGTAACTGGTGCAGTACCCGAATGCGCGTTCGGTTCATTGCGCTGACGCGTTATCCCGACTACGGGTCCGTGGACCGGCGCGATCGATCAGCGGACTGTTGCCCGCGCTGCCACGCCTGGCGGAGCGCTTCCGCCTCGGCCAAGACGTCCTCCAGCTCCTCCTTGGTGCGCGCGAGCGTCTTCGAGAGGCGGCGACTGACCACCGTGCCCAGCGAGGCGGCCCAGAGCAGAGCGGCATCCACCAGCTGCTCGGCGTGGGTGACCACCGGCGGAACCGCAGGTGCGACCGGCTCGGCGACCTGCGTCGACGCTTCGGAGGTGCTCGTCGCTCGTTCGCGCGGAGCCTCCCGCCGCGTCCGGGTGCTGCCCGGTGCACCGGGCTCGCTGGCACGCGCGCGCCGGGGGTGTCCATCGCGCTCTGGCGACACCGGCTCGCTCGCTTCGGCTTCGCCGCGCGCCGCTGTTGCGGCATCGTCGGGTGAGCGTGCCTCTCGAGGCTGCTCGTCTCGTTCCTGTTCGTTCATCGGTCGCCCCCGGTCAGTTGGGTTGGACGATCGACCCTTGCGGTCGCAGCCGTTGGCGCGCCGCTGCGAAGCCGTCGCGTGCTCCCCGCAGAATGGCCTGCCCACCGGCGAGGGCGGTCAAGCCACCAGCGACCGCATAGACGAGTCCCCGGCGAACGGCCCGGCGGACGCGTGGCGAGAGGAGCAGCGCAGTCGCGGCGACTGCGATCGCGGTCTCCGGGCGAGCATACTCATCCAGTTCGAGTTCCGGCATCGTATCCCCCTTTCGACGACACCAGTGTTCTCGGTTTGTTGCGCAGCCCCTCGTCAGCGTGATCCTGTGCGCGCGTCATTGCTCCGGATTTTCTATCACCAGTGACTCTTAATAATGTTGCAAAAGTATTAAGGTGGGTACTTAGTCATCGTGCTGCCGGACACATTCGTCGTGCTGCCGTGGATGTCTCCCAGATAATACCAGGCTGACTGTCGTCGTGTGCGGGAGGGAGCCTGAAACGCAGGCGGTGGGCGCGCTCGAGCGCGCGGAATGATCGGCGCACCCCAACGGCTGCTCCTGCAACGCCCTTCGCCAGCTGGTCGCCGGTCAGAGGGCCGGGGTGCTCGCTGGCCGCTCGCTGCGTTGCGCTCCATTCGCCCGGTCAGTGGGCTGCCAGAGCGTGCCCGAGGTCGCCGGTGTCACCGGCGAGCTGGGCGATCGCGGCGTCGTCGTGGCCGGCAGCACGGAGGGGCAGGACGACGTCGTGCCGAAGATCGGGTATGCTGGCCGCGAGCACGGTCGCCGGCCCGGTCAAGGCGCACGATGCGACGGCAGCCGGCACGAGCGCGGTCTCGCCGCGCGCCAGGTGGAGCTCGTCTCCGCTGGTCTGGAGCGCCAGTGTTCCCTCCAGGCAGGTGAGGACCAGGGGGGTCTGACCAGGCTGGCGGGGGAGCACGCGCCGGTCAGCGATCGTCCAGCGCTCCAGGAGGAAATACCGGCAGGCAGCCAGGACGGTCCGCCAGTCGTCGAGCGGAAGAGGCCGCGTGCGTTGGGCGCGGCGCTCCGGGTGAAGAACAGCGAGCCCCTCTTCGATGTGCAGGGGACGACCTCGCCCGTGAAGATCGACTCGTCCCCAATCGTAGAGGCGATAGGTGATGTCCGACTGCTCTTGAATCTCATATAAGAGAATGCCGGAGCCGATGGCGTGCAGGGTTCCAGCGGGGACGACGACCGTGTCCCCCGGCTGGACCAGCAAGCGCGCCAGGATCTGAGGCAGATCGCCGCGCGCGATGCGATGACGGAGAGCCGGTGGATCGAGCGGTTCGATCAACCCGACGATCAGCTCGGCGCCGGGTTCAGCGGCCAGGATGTGCCAGGCTTCCGTCTTGCCGCGCTGGCCGAGCGACGCGGCCTGCTCGTCGTCGGGGTGGACTTGAACGGAGAGAACATCGTCGGCATCGATCAGCTTGATCAGGAGGGGAAAGTCGCCGAACGGCTGACTGGCTGCCATGCCGCGCTGGCCCAAAAGCTCTGCCCCGAACTGCGCGACGAGCTCACCGAGCGTCCGACCAGCCAGCGGACCACTGCGCACGCATGCTGCGTTCGCCGTTTCCCACGACTCGCCGATGCGCGCCTGGGGTCGAAACGGTTTGCCGCAGGAGCGCACCAGTCGCTGATCCCCCCAGGGACGTTCGACCGGTATCGGCTCGAGCAGGAGCGGTGCAGCGACCGGCGACGTCATCGGTGGCGCGCTTTCCCACGGGACTCCTGCCAGCGGTCGTAGAGGATGCCGAGCGTCAGGCCATAGGCGAGGTGCCGCCAAACTTCTTGGAGGAACGGGACCGGCCGGTTGAACGGCTCCAAGCGGCCGGCGCGGATTTCCGGATGGACGCGATCGAGCAGCGCGACGATCGGCCAGAGCGCCAGATTCTCGGCCAGGGCAAAGAGCAGGCCGGCGAGCCAACCGGAGAACGGGAACACACGACGCAGGCGCCCGTAGAGGACGCCGAGCGCTGCGCCGTTGGCCAAGTGCATGAGCGTCCCGAGCACCGGCCAGAAACGAGCGCCTCCTGGCACGAGTCCTGCCAAGAGTCGGAGATCGTTGGTCCGTCGGCGTAGGAGCGCCAGATCGACGATCATGGCGATGAGGAAAGCGACCGCACCAGCCAAACCGGCCAATGCGGCGTGCCCGAGAGCCCTCATGACGAGGCTCCCTCCACGTACCCGGTGGTGGCGGCGAGTTCTGCCCGGCGTGCGGCGATCAGGGGGCGAAGCAGCCAGACCAGGAGCGGTGGAGTCAACAGGGTGGTGAGCATCGACATGACTACGGCGACCGAGAACAGGGGACGCTCGACCACGCCGAGCGACAGGCCGATCGAGGCGACGATGAGTCCGACTTCGCCGCGTGGCACCATGCCGAAGCCGACCACTGCCATCGAGCGCAGGGGAAAGCCGATCGTTCCGAGAGCGGCCCCGAGCGCTTTGGTGAGCACGGCGACGGCGGTCACCGCGAGTGCCAGCCAGAGCGTCTCGCTCTGGAGAAAGAGTCGTGGATCGACCCGAGCACCGGTCACCACGAAGAAGAAGGGAACCAGGAAGGTGAAGATCGGGAGCGCTTGGTCGTGCAAGCGATAGCGCTCAGCGACCTCGGCCAGCGCCATACCGGCTAGGAAGGCACCGACGATCGGGGCGAGACCGATCATTGCGGCGATCGCTGCCAAGGCTAACATCAGCGCGAGCGCGACGACCAGCGGTGCTTGCTCGAGCTGGAGCCGTTCGACCAGCGGGGGAAAGAGGCGCCGGACCACCAGTGCACCGATCCCACCGACGACCGCGGTGAAGCCGAGCGCGAGGACAGAAACCCACAGGACACGGCCGAGCTCGAGTTCGCCCGAGACCGCGACCCCTGAGACGACGGTGAGCATGAGGAGTCCGAGGATGTCGTCGAAGACAGCAGCTCCCAGGATGATGCGGGCCTCGCTCGAGTCGAGAGCGCCGACATCGCGCAGGACGCGAGCAGTGATGCCGACACTGGTGGCCACGAGGACTGTGCCGATGAAGATCGACTCGATCGAGGGGTAGCCCAACGCCAGCATGAGCACGGTTCCGCCGGCGAAGGGTCCGAGTACCCCGAGCACAGCGACTACGAGCGACCGGACGCCGACACGCAGGAGATCGCTCAGACGCGTCTCTAGCCCGACGAAGAAGAGCAGCACGACGACGCCCAGTTCAGCGATCGACTCGAGGACGAGTGCCAGACCCTCGCGTGCAGCCTCGCGATCCTCGTGAAAGAATTCCAGGATTTCGTGCCCCGGGACACCGATCAGGCCGAGTGCGAAGGGACCGATCAAGATCCCGGCCAGCAGTTCGCCGATCACCGCAGGCTGGCGAAGGCGGAGGAAGAGTTCTCCCGCGAGTTTCGCGGCGAGAAAGATGATCAGGAGTTCGCTCAGGACCTCGACGATCGCGGTCATCGGCGTCGCTCCCCGAACACGGTCATCGGATCCCCTCACGCACTCGATTATCGCCAGTTCGCCACGAGTCGAGAAGCCGGTCGTCAGATGTGGATGGCCAGGTTATCGACCGCCAACGCGGCCTCGCCGATCACCTCGGAGACGGTCGGGTGCGGGTGCACCGAGAGCCCGATCTCCCAGGGCGTGGCCTCGAGCAGCTTGGCCAAGGCGGCCTCGGCGATCAGCTCGGTGGCGTGATTACCGATGATGTGGACGCCGACGATGTCGTCGGTCTCGGCGTCAGCGATGATCTTGACGAAGCCGTCGGTCTCCCCCTCGATGAGCGATTTCCCGTTGGCGCGGAAGGGAAACTTGCCGACCTTGATCGAGCGCCCCTGCTCCTTAGCCTCGCGCTCGGTGAGACCGAGACTGGCGATCTCCGGATGGCAGTAGGTCACCACGGGGACGCGGTGATAATCGAGGGGGAGCGGTTTCTCGCCGGCAATATGCTCGACGGCGATGATCCCCTGGTGCATCGCGGTATGGGCCAGCTGCTGGATACCGATCACGTCGCCGATGGCATAAACTCCCTCGACGTTGGTGCGGAAGTACTCGTCGGTGACGATGAAACCGTCTTTCGTGCGGATTCCCAGTTCTTCGAGGCCGATTTCTTCGATATTCCCCTCGCGACCCAACGCCACGAAGAGCGCATCGGCCTCGATGACCTCTTCTTGTGCACCGCTCTTGCGCACACGCAGCCGGACGCCGCCTTCGGTGATATCGAAGTCGTCGGCGGAGGGGCGATAATCGGGGATGATGCGGATCCCTTTGCGCTGAAAGGCTCGGATGAGCTGTTGCTGGACTTCTTCGTCCTCGTTGGGGACGATCCGTCCTACCAGCGTGACCTCGGCACCGAAGGCGCGCCAGACCGTCGCGTGTTCGACACCGGTCGCGCCGCCCCCGCGGATGATGACGCGCTTGGGATACCAGTCGATCTGGGCCGTCGTGTGGTCGCTGTTGAGCACGCGCACGCCGTCGAAGGGGATACCGGGGATGGCTCGTGGCCGCGAGCCCGTGTCGATCACGATCGCCCGTCCGCGCAGCTCGTGGCGCTGGCCGTCGTCGCCGTTGACCAGGACAGTGCGATTCCGGGTCAGCCGGCCGATTCCCTGGACGAGCGTGATGCCGTGCTTGCGGAAGAGAAAGTGGATCCCCTTGTGGAGCTGTTCGACCACCTGCTGGGCGCGCCGGAAGGCGGTCGGATAATCGCCCTGGACCTCGCCGACGATGACGCCGAACTCCTCGGCCCGACGAGCTTGCTCGAGGAGTTCCGCGCTCTTGAGGAGCGCTTTGCTCGGTATACAGCCCCGGTGCAAGCACGTCCCGCCGACCTTGTCCTTCTCGACGACAGCGACCTTCAGGCCGAGTTGCGCGGCGCGGATCGCTGCGACGTAGCCGCCGGTCCCACCACCGAGGAATACGACGTCGAACTCCTGGCGCTGTTCGACGGTCATTTCTTCCTCCTTGCAGTTCGTTCTCGCTGTGCACGCGAATCCCCCGAGCGTTCCGGAGGTTCTCTGAGCGCAGTATAGCAGGGAAGTCGGTGCGGACCGCGCTGTCTGCAGTGCGGTGTCGGCGAAAAGAGAAGCGAACCCCGCCGACAGAACCCTCGCGCGACGAACTCGCTCGTGTGCCGAGCCGGCGCAGTGGCTCGCCCGTCGCTAGCGAACCGAACACGCGTCCGAGATGAACCGTGTTACACTTGCCGGTGACACAATGTTGACAGAAGGTGTGGTGAGGGGCGATGCAGGAACACCGCGGGAAAGCACTAGCCAGTTGGCGCGAAATCGACCTGGCCATCTGGCGGCGGATGGCCGAACGTGCCCGAAAGGAAGGGGTGTGTGCCTACCGGTTGAACGGCGATCCGCGTCACTGGGCAGTGACCAGTGCGAGCCGGTCCGGTGTGGCTTACGAGGTGACGATCCTCGACGATGAGCTCCTCTGCTCGTGTCCGGGTAGTGCCTACTACCGTTATTGCAAGCACCGCGCGTTGGTCCTCGCCGAACTCGGGCTGCTCGATCCGGAGTTCGGAGTCGAGGCCGCCTGAGCGAGGACCGGTTTAGCCTCTGACGCTTGTTCCTCCCCAGGCAAAGTGACGTTGGGCAGCGGTGAGTTCGCCAGTCACGCTGGGCCACGGCCAGCGGAAAGCGGTCTGTGGCGGGACTCCCGAGCCGTTCGAGAGCGAGCAGTCCTCGATACCGAAGACTGTCAGGTGGCCGAGCGGTCCGATCGGCGGCTGGATCGGCACAGGGAGATCCAACAGGACCCACAGCGCGAGGATTCCCGACGCGGGTGAGGATACTGGTGACGAGCGAGATTCCGCCGACCACCGCGACGGCAGCCGCAAGGTCGCCGCAGCAACGAGCAGAGACCCAGGTTTAGCCGACGAGACGGGGGAGGACGTTGCAGTGCGGGTACTGCCGGAGGAACGCGCTGTTCAGTCTGGGGTCGAGCCGCGTTTCGGGCAAGGCGACGATGACGGGCGCGACCAGGAGAGCCCATCGGAGGAGCGAGTTCGGGAGTTCGAGCGACGATACGAAAAGTTCTCGCTGCTACGGGAACCAGACGAGACCGATACCGGCGTGGAGGGCGAGGACGCGGGTCGCGCAGGGTTTCACGCTGGCGAGGAGCGGCGGACTCGGCCAGTGCGGCGTGCCGAGGGCCCCTTGGAGAAGCCGGAGCCTCGTCCACGAGGCAACCGCTCGACCGATGACTGTCAGAAGCGGGCAGCACTCAGGGGTGCCACCGTGGTGAGCGGAGCCGGCGCGCTTCCGGTACGAACCAGCGACGATGCGCCGGTGCTGGCGTAGGACCGAGGGTGATCGGAGCGCAGCCGCGCAACACCAGAGCGACTCTTGGGGACCTCTGGCCGTCTCCGGGCAGGTGGTCCATCGCTGTCTCTGGAGCGTCCGACTGTGCGTGGGGTGTAACGAGTGTGACCGGTAGGGGGAACGACCACTGTGCCACTGGCTCGAGACGCCCGGAGGGCTCGGCCGTTCAGGAGGGAGCGGGGGTACCGCCGGGGTCACCCGTTCGGTCCAGTCCGGCGAGCGCGTGCCGCAGTCGCACGAGCGCACGGTGGGCGCGGCGTTGCGCTGCGGCGGGGGAGATACTGAGGAGATCAGCGATCTCCTCGAACCCGAGTTCGGCTTCCCAACGCAGGTACAGGATCTCCCGGTCCTGGTCGCGGAGCGTCGCGAGGGCCTGCTCGATGAGGAGAGCGTCGGCCGACCAGTTTTCGGCTGCTCGCGGGCAGGCCTCGCGCAGGACGCGGGCGAATGCCCGCTGCTCCAGCTGCTGGGTGCGCAACCAGTCGAACCAGCAGCGTTGGGCGATCCGGTTGAGCCAGGTGGTAAGCGCTGCACGGTCGCGCAGCTGAGCGCGAGCTGCCCAGGCCCGGGTGAACGCTTCCTGGACGAGATCGTCGCGGATCCCTGGGGGAACGCCGAGGCGACTCAAGTGCGCGCGCAGGCGGTCGGCGTGCTGGTCGTACAGGCTCGCGAAGAGGTCCTGGTCAGGAGCGGCGCGCGGCGGATGCTCGGGTAGCTGTGCCGGGTTGGTCGGATCGTCCGGTTCCAGGGGCGGTGGTTTCCGGCGCGCGCCCCGGAGCAGTGCTGGGGGCATCCGCGGGAGGGAGCAGTGCAGCGGTACCGATCGGTCGTCCCGGAGCAGGTGTCCGAGCGAGGAGAGGACGAGGAGCGCGGCGAGGCCGAGGGTCCGTGCAGTGCGCGCGAACCGCATCGCGCGGTTCCCTTCTCGGTGGTCAGGGACTGGTACTCGCAGTGTACAGCAGGAGGCTCGCGCAGACCAAGGCGAGCGCGACCAGCCCGGATCGTGCCAGACGCTGCAGTCTCAGGATGGCGAGCGCGCCGACCGGGCGAGCCGGGCGCCAGAGCCGATACGCTGCACCGGCAGTGGCGAGGCCTCGTGCGAGGCCGAACGCGGTCAAGAGCGCTGTGCCCTCGACGAGGTCGCGTGACAGGAGCGCAGCGAGACCCAGGCTGGCCAGCTGGAGCGTCGGCCAGCGGGTGGTGAAGGCGGTGCCGAGCTCGAAGCCCCAGGCTGCACTCGCCCAGAGTGGACCGCGCTGGAACCATGCCGGCGAGACCTGGCGCGACACCGGGCTCCGCCAGCCGGTCACTATCTCGGCCGTCGCGAGGGTGGTGACCACCCCGGCGAGAAGGAGTGCCAGTTGCTGCGTGGGGACCACGACGGCCAGGAGCAGCGTGCCGAGCAATGCGAGCGTCCCGCCGGTCAGCGCGCCGCCGGCGCTGCTGGCCACCACGTGGAGGAGAGCGGTCGCCACGGCGTGCCGGCGTGGTCGCTCTGCCATGGTCGGGCCGAGCACGTCGACCATCGAGTACCCTCAAGGCGACCAGAGGGCAGAAAAGCCGCTGGCGAGAGCTACGGGCAGCAAGGACAGCATCATCGTCGTTCCTCCGCTTTGACCGCGGTCTGCCGAAGCAGGTCGACGATCTCCGGAATCTCCTCGACGGTCCGTAGGACCCCGCGTCCCCGCAGGTGCCCGCGTTCGTCGACGAAGGCGAGGCTCGGGAAGCTCGCGAGACCGAGTGCAGCCAACGCTGCCTCGCCGACGAGGTGCGGCACGCGCGCTGCACCAGCCAGTCCATCGCTTTCCGGGACGGCGAGCACCAAGAGCATGCCGCGCTCGGCGAGTGAGGCTGCGAGCGTTTCCAGTCGTTCCCGAAAAGTCGCACACGGCGGGCAACGCTGGCTGAGCGCGAGGACGACCGCCGGTGCAGCAGGTGACACGCCGAGGATCAGCTGATCGGACGCGCGGCCAGCCAGGGCGAGTGGGGCAACCGGCTGGCCCAGGCGCGCCCGCTCGCGTTCGGCCTCGACCGTGCTGGCGACGACCTGGTGAAGCGCCTGGAGGCGCTGGGCCAGCCGGGCGAGGACCACTGCCAGCCCGAGGAGAGCGAGCCAAGCGCCGAGCAGGCTGGTCGTGACGGCCCACTCAGGTAGCATGCCGCGGCTCCGTCCCTGGCGAGAGCCGGCGCAAACTGGCCGCCGCAGCCATGAGGCGCGCGACCGCGAGCACTGCCATAAGCAGGACGGCGGCGATCGCGAGTTCGCTGAGCGACGGCGCAGCCGCCACCGGCCAGGCGAGCGCGACGAGCCCGAGCAGGAACAGGTTGCGGAGCACGGCGGCGCGGCCGAGCTTTGCGGGCACCAGGTTACCGAAGCAGGAACAGTCCGCACCCGGCGCACGCCGGGCTCCGACGACGGCGAACGCGGTGAAGGCGAGAAGAGCGGTCGCGGCGAGCGCGAGTCCGCCGCGGACACCACCCGGCAGGAGTAGCGAGGACCCGATCAGCAGCTCGAGCGCGATGATCCCCACCGCAGCCGGGCGAGCCCAACGGCGGACCCGCGGCAAAACGGTCACGAGCAGCTGCGCGAGACGCCCGAGGGAGACGATCTTGCCCAGCGCAGCGACGAGGAAGGTACCGGCGAGCACAGCGGTCGCGACGCTAGCGAGCGACTCGGGAAGGTGCCGGAGCAAGCCAGTCGCGCCGACCGGTGCAGCTGTGCCGGGTGAGAACGCCGGCCAGTGATAGTAGGTGACGTACGGAAACTCCAGGTAGAGCCCGCAGGCCACCGGTGCCGAGAGTGTCCCGCTGTCGAGCGGGAAGCGCCAGAGGCATCCGTCGCTGATCGCACCGACGTACACGGTCCGCTCGCTTGGCTCGGCGCCCACCAGGAGCCAGTCGGACGAGAAGCCTCTCTCGGGCAAGCGGTGCGTCGCGCTCAGCTGCCAGGGACCCGGGTCGACGACGAGGAGTTCGGACGCTTGCACGGGAAAGGCGACCAGCCGGTCAGCGGCGAGCGTCGCGGCCTGCGCGGCGAGGTCCCGGGCAAGCGGCGGGTCCGCGCGGCGAATCGCCAGCGTGCGTGGATCGAGGACGAAGCGGGCCAGGTCAGCCGTGACCAACCAGAGCTCGTCGCCGACGAGCAGGGGAGCCGCGAGCGAGGGGGACGTGCTCGGTGCGAGACGACCGCGCTCCGGCAAATAGCCCGTGACGAGCCGCGGGATCGTCTGCTGGGCGGCCACCGCGCCCGTCCTCGGGTCGAGGACGAAGACGTCGCCCAGGGAGTTCGTCCACTGCGGCAGGACGGAGCGGTTGACGACCAGCAACCGATCGCGAGTGGGGAAGAGCCAGGCGTAACTGCTCGCGCCCAAGCCGGTGGCCCAGGAGGCCCATTCCTGCCGTTCCAAGTCGTACGAGGTGACGACGAGTTGCGGGATGTCACCGCTGCCGCCATAGTAGGCGAGCCCCAAGAGCGTGCCGTCGGTGGAGAATGCAGCGAAGGTCAGGCGGAGATCCGCGACCAATTCCGGTTGGCGAGCCGCCAGGTCGGCGAGCGGCGGGGCGGACGCTCCGAGCGGCAGGGAGGCCTCGAGCGACCAGGTGGGGAGCGATCGGATCTCGAGGACATCCGTCGGTCCGGACGGATCGCCGCGGACGACGGCAGCGCGGCGACCGTCCGGCGAGAGGACGATTTCGCGGTACCCCTGGTCGGGGTGCGCTGCCCGGTGCAGCTCCTGACCGGTGCGCGGGTCGAGGACGACGACCTCCTTCGCGTCGGGTCGCGCGAGCGAGACGATCAGGGGCCG
>NZ_JBRBZA010000006.1:0-82794 GCF_053493975.1 Thermomicrobium sp. | reverse complement strand
TGGAGATGGTGATGCCGGGGGACAACGTGCGGCTGCGGGTGGAGTTGGACAAGCCGGTGGCGTTGGAGGAAGGGTCGCGCTTTGCCATCCGGGAAGGTGGCCGCACGGTCGGCGCCGGCGTCGTGACCAAGATCATCAAGTAGTGTGCGGGGACTGGCACCGGACGCAGGAGTTGTGGTATCATGGCAAAGAAAGCGAAGGCCGACCGGGTCATCATCACGTTGGAGTGCACGGTCTGCCGCGAGCGGAATTACGTCACGCAGAAGAACCGGCGCAACGATCCCGGGCGGCTAGAGCTCCGAAAATACTGTCCGCGGTGTCGCCGGCATCAGGTGCATCGCGAGACGCGGTGAGCAGGGCTCGGTCGGGGCAGCACAGGGTCGTAGCTCAAGTGGCAGAGCAGCGGTCTCCAAAACCGCAGGTTGGGGGTTCGAGTCCCTCCGGCCCTGCCGAAGCATCGAGTAGCTTCTCGCCCCGGCCGAAGCGAGCGGAAGGGGTCGAGCGGGACTGCTCGCCCCTTTTGTCTGTTCCCGGGTGCGGAGCGGTCGATCAGCGACGAGGGTGGTCGAGATGACAACGAAGATGCAGAGCCCGGCGCGGGCGGCGAGTAAAGTGAAGCCTCAGGAGCGGCCGGCGAAAAGCAAATCCGGGCGGCTCGTCGCGCTCCGTCGCTTGATCGCTGATCTTCGGTCGGAATGGCGCAAGATCACCTGGCCGGACCGGGAGACGACCCGCAAGCTGACGCTGCTGGTTATCGGATTGGCCACCGTTCTCGGCCTGATCCTCGGTGCCGTCGATGCCATCTTCGTACGACTCTGGAATCTTCTCGGGGGGCTGTGAGAACAATGTCGCGATCGTTGCGAGAACGCTTGGCACAGAAGCGTGGCGCTGTTCGAGAAGGCGAGCAGCAGGGGGAGTGGTATGTCCTGCATACCTACTCCGGATACGAGAACAAGGTACGGCAGAACCTTTTGCACCGCGTCGAGACGATGGATGTTGCCGATAAAGTATTCGAAGTCGTGATTCCCATGCAGGAAGAGATCGAGATCCGGGGTGGTCAGCGTCATACCGTTCAGCGAAAGGTGTTTCCCGGGTACGTTCTCGTTCGCATGATCCTCGACGATGAGTCGTGGCATGTCGTTCGCAACACTCCGGGTGTCACTGGGTTCGTCGGGGTCGGGAATCGCCCGGTGCCGCTCGACCGGGCAGAGGCGGAAGCGATCATCCGCGGTGCCAAGGCGGAGCAGCCGAAGGTGCGGATGACGCTATTGCCGGGGGATGTGGTGCGGATCATCGATGGGCCGTTCACGGACTTCCGGGGTGTCGTGGACGAAGTCGACAACGAGAAGGGCAAAGTGCGTGTCCTCGTGTCGTTCTTCGGACGCGAGACACCGGTTACCTTGGATTTCCTGCAGGTCGAGCGAGAAACGTGACCAGAGGTTGCAGCGTGGGGGGATGCGCTGTGGCCTCGCCATGTTTTTGAGCGGGGAAGGTGAGCGATGGCGAAGAAGGTCAAGGCGATCGTCAAATTGCAGCTGCCGGCGGGCAAAGCGACACCGGCGCCGCCGGTTGGCCCAGCCTTGGGTCAACACGGTGTACCGATCATGAATTTCGTGAAGGAATACAACGAGAAGACAGCGCATCTGGCAGGACAGATCATTCCGGTCGTGGTGACGATCTTCGAAGATCGCTCCTTCACGTTCGTGTTGAAGACGCCGCCTGCCGCCGATCTCCTGCGCCGGGCGGCAGGGATCGAAAAGGGAGCTGCCGATCCCAAGCGCCAAAAGGTCGGACGGGTAACGCGAGAGCAGATCCGAGAGATCGCGCAACTCAAGATGCCGGACTTGAATGCACGCGACCTCGAGGCAGCCATGCGCATGATCGAGGGGACGGCGCGCAGCATGGGCATCGAGATCGTCGGCTGAAGAGTCGTGGGAGGAGCTAGCGGGCTCCGTTCGAACCACAGGGGGTTGAACCATGCCGAAGCACGGCAAGAAATATCTGGAAGCACTCAAGCTCGTCGATGTGACGCGGCGCTACTCGCCCAAGGAGGCAGTGGAGCTGGTCAAGAAGGTCGCTCATGCGAGCTTCGACGAGAGCATCGACCTCCATATAAAGTTGAACATCGACCCACGCCATGCCGACCAAAACGTCCGCGGGACAGTGACACTCCCCCACGGGACGGGCCGGACACCGCGTGTGTTGGTGTTCGCGGTAGGGGAAGCTGCCCGGATCGCGGAGGAGGCCGGCGCGGATTACGTGGGAAGCGATGACTTGATCCGCCAGATCGAAGGAGGCTGGTTGGAATTCGATGCCGCGATCGCGATGGCGGACCAGATGGGGAAGGTCGGTCCCCTGGGTAGGATCCTGGGGCGACGAGGCTTGATGCCGAATCCCCGAACCGGGACGGTGGTCCGCAACCCGGAAGACTTGCCGGCCGTGATCCGCGAAATCAAAGGTGGCCGGGTCGAATTCCGCAACGATCGAACTGGGAACATTCATCTGCAGATCGGCAGGAAGAGTTTCACCGAGCAGCAGCTGCTCGAGAATTTGTACGTCGCGGTCGATGCCATCGCGCGGGCGCGACCCCAAGCGGTCAAGGGCCAATTCTTCCAAGCCATGACTATCGCTCCGACGATGGGTCCGGGTATTCCGTTGGATGTCGCGACGACAGTGGAGGAAGCACGGCAGTTCGTGACGTGATACACTCTGTCGCGGCGATGCCGCGCCGATGACAGCTGGGGCGCGTGGCGCTTAATCGATCCAGCCGAGGCGCGGGGAGGACGGACGACAGCGAACCTGCAGTCGCACGTGCCCCCTGCGTTCCGACGCAGGGGGTCTCGTTTCGAGAGGAGGTGCTCGTGCCGACTCCGGAGAAGGCAAGACAGATCGAGGAGATCAGCGAGATTCTGCGCACGGCGACCGTGGCGATTCTGACCGACTACCGCGGACTGAGCGTCGCGGATATGACGGCATTTCGTCGTCGTTTGCAAGAACAGCAGGCCAATTTCCGGGTCGTGAAGAATACCCTGACCCGGATCGCTGCGGAGCGAACCGGAACAGAGGTCATCACACCTCTCCTGGAAGGGCCGACTGCCCTGGTCTATTCGATGGGTGACCCAGTTGCGGCGGCAAAGTTGACTCTCGAGTTCGCTCGCCAGTCGCGAATTCTGTCCGTCAAAGGCGGACTCCTCGCGGGTCGTCTCTTGAGTTCCGCCGATGTGGAAGCGCTCGCGACGCTGCCGCCACGCGAGGAGTTGCTCGCGAAGGTGGTCGGTGGCTTGCAGGCACCACTCTATGGTTTGGTGTCCGTGCTGAGTGGCCCGATACGAGGACTTCTCTACGTCTTACAGGCGCGCGTGCGCCAGTTGGGCGGTGAGGAGGCTGCCGAGGCTGCGTAAGGACGAGTCGAGTCGGATGTGTGATGGGAGGATCGTACGATGGCAGTTGGCCAGGAAAAGCTCGAAGAGATCATCCAAGCGATCGAGCAGATGACGGTGCTGGAACTGTCCCAGCTCGTCAAAGCGCTCGAGGAACGGTTCGGCGTAACCGCTGCACCAGTGGCGGTCGCTGCGGCTCCCGCGGCGGGTGCGGCGCCAGCTGCCGCGGCGCCGGCAGAGGAAGAGAAGACGGAGTTCGACGTGATCCTGAGCGATGTCGGTCCCAACAAGATCCAGGTGATCAAAGTGGTGCGTGAACTCACGCAGCTCGGGCTGAAAGAGGCGAAGGATCTCGTGGAAGCGGCTCCGAAGCCGGTGAAGCAGGGGGTATCCAAGCAGGAAGCCGAGACGATCAAGCAGAAGCTGGAAGCAGTCGGCGCCAAGGTCGAGATCAAGTAGCGACGACGAGTCGGGACGCGCATTGGCGTCCCGACTCGTCCCTATGCTATACTGGCAGCGAACTGCGGGGCGTGGCGCAGCCCGGTAGCGCACCGGTATGGGGTACCGGAGGTCGGAGGTTCAAATCCTCTCGCCCCGACTGAATGGGCCGCACCCACGGTGCGGCCTTCTCGTACGGGGGAACTTGGTGACCGCGACGGCAGCGACGCCGATCCGAATTCTGATCGCGGACGATGAGCCGATCATCCGGCTCGATCTCCGCGAACTTTTGACCTCGCTCGGCTATGACGTGGTCGGGGAAGCGGCCGATGGACGCACAGCCGTCGAACTCGCTCGCAAGTTGAAGCCTGACCTCGTCATTCTCGATATCAAAATGCCAGAAGTCGACGGTATCGATGCGGCAGAAGTCCTCCATCGGGAGCGATTGGCGCCGGTGGTCTTGCTGACCGCATATAGCGAGCGCGAGCTGGTCGAGCGTGCACGGCGTGCAGGGGTAGCGGGCTATCTCGTCAAGCCCTTCCGGGAGAGCGAAATCATGCCGGTGATCGAGCTCGCACTGGCACGCTTTCAGGAAGTGCAACGTCTGGAGCGCCAAGTCGTGGAACTTCAGGATGCCTTGGAAGCTCGCAAGCTGATCGAGCGGGCCAAAGGCATTCTCATGCAGGTACACGGCCTGAGCGAGGCCGAGGCGTTCCAACGAATGCGCCGACTGAGCATGGATAGCCGCAAGTCGATGCGCGAGATCGCAGAAGCGATCTTGCTCGCGCATCAGCTGGAGAGCAGCACACGCTCGACCGAACCCCGATCCTAAGTTCTTTGCGAAAAGCCCTTCTCCCATGCAAGAGATCACAGGAACCCCTTCCCTCTCGTTGCGGGTCGCTTACGGTGTGGGAGACGGGGTCGGTTGCAGTGACCGAATGGTGACTTGCACCACATTGGAGGAGATGCGCTCGTAACGAACCTCGGGAGGCAGCGTCACTCGAATGGGAAGCTGATAGATTCCCTGCTCGGCATTCTCGACATCGACGATGACCAGGATATCACCCGGCTTCAGCTGCTCGAGCACAGTGCTCGGGCCACTCACTTCGAGATCGACGGTACTCGGTGTCAGCTCGACGGTGGTTCCCGGACGAGCATTCACCACAGTGATCGGAAGACCTTGAAGCGACCGAGTTTCCTCAGCTCGCCGGATCTGGACGGAGATGTTGACCGTCTTCGGATCGACTGTGACTCCCGAAGGAAGCCGTGATGTATCGATAGGAACGTCCCACAGGATGCGCGACTCGCTCCATCCGGACACATCGATCGGCGTGGTCGTGAGATACGGGATAGCAGCGAGTGCGGACTCGGGACCTTCGATGACGACCTCGTCAGACGGAAACACTGTCGGTGGACCAGCGAGTTGGTATCCGGGGGCGAGTTTGTCTGCCCCGACGATGGTCGGGACGACCCTTCGCACTTGGCCGCGCACGCGCAGTTGCACTGAGACGACCGCAGTCGATGGCTCGACGGTGATACCCGGAACAGTCACGCCGTTGGCATCGACTGGGATGAGCGTGACACTCTCCTGGAAACTTTCCGTCCGACCGGCGAGTGGCAGCGGAGCCGTCACGCGCGCGATGTTCTCTACTCGCTGTTGCGGACCGCGGACGATAACCGTCGCTGGGTCAGAAGTCGCGGAGAGCACTTGGAGATTGGGTGGCATTTGGCCCGTAAAGATGACCTCGACCGGCACGTCGCTTCGTTGCACAAGACGGTCGATCTGGACCGTTACTTCCTGGGGAACGACCTCGCGGAGGCGTAAGCGGCTGGGAAGCTGGACACGCACCGGCCGGATGTATGTTCCTGGGCCGTCGACTTCACGGAGGTCGATCCATGCCTGGATGGCGCCGCTTTCGAACGATTGGACACGACTCTGCGCTCCTTGAATGCGGACGGTTACGGTCGGCAATTCGCTGGTAACGACGAGTTGGGGGGAAAGACCGCGTGGGAAGACGGGCACGTTGGAGATAGTCCGTTGTGTCTCCGGATCGTTCGTCGCTTCGACCCAAGCCCAGAGTCCGAAGGAGAGCACGAAAGCGAGTGCGAGACGAGCGAGAGTCTCCCGACGCAGCGCTGGTCGCACGCTAGCCCATGCGTGACGGAGAAGCTGGAGTATCCTCACGCGTCGTTGCACCGGTCGGTTCCCTTCTTCGTTCCGTTTCGGGAACGGCTGTACCGGTCACGGATGATGCCAGCAAGGTCGAGAGACGTCGTCGACCGGTTCCTTCGACATGCAGGAGTACTCGTAAAGCGCGGCGGAGTCGTTCGATATCGATGTTTCGATACAATCGGCCATTCACAGCGAGCGAAATCTGCCCGCTCTCCTCCGAGACGATGATGGCGACGGCATCCGATTCCTCGGTGATACCGACACCGGCACGGTGGCGTGTGCCGAGTTGGGGATCGCTCAGATTCTCGCTGAGCGGAAGAACACAACCGGCAGCGAGTATCCGGTTGCCGCGGATGATCACCGCTCCGTCGTGGAGCGGCGAGTTCGGGAAGAAGATGTTGACCAAAAGTTGCTGCGTGAGGGCCGCATCGAGGGGGATACCGCGATCCGCGTAGTCTTGAAGACCCGTTTCACGCTCGATGACGATGAGGGCACCATAGCGGAGCCGGGCCAATTGCGCGACAGCCTTGGTAATCTCCTCGATCGTTTCCTCGGTCTGCGGTTCGTGACTACCTAACGGGGTGCGTAGCCAAGCTCCAGTATGCCCGAGCCGCTCGAGCGCACGGCGGAGTTCAGGCTGGAAAACCACCGGAATCGCGACGATGAGCGCTGGGAGTGCCTGACTCAAAAGCCAGTTCAACGCCTGTAGGTGAAAAAGATTCGCTGCGCCGACCACCAGGATTACGAAAATGACGAGACCACGGACGAGCTGGGCGGCTCGCGTCCCTTGTATGACCCACAAGAGCCAATAGAAAATGAGGGTCACAGACAGTATATCCACCAGGGCCCGCAGATCGATGCGGGTAAAGATCCAGGGTAGCTCGGGCATCGCGCTCGTCCCTGTCGGTCGCAACACCAGCGCACTGATCGAATTCTAACACCTGGTGTGCTCTCGACTCCCGCGTCAGCGCGGGCCAAGCAGCGGCGCGTGGGAAGCGGAACGGCTACGCGTGCCGATGAGTATTCGCGTGCCCGTGGGCGTGACGACGCAGGAGCTGAAGTTCGTGTAGCTGCGCATGTGCTGCGTCATCCGCCGGATCCAATGCGACGAGTTGCTCGGCCGTCGCCAGAGCATCGTCGAGACGGCGCTCTTGAAGGAATCGACGCAGAGCTGCCCACAGTTGGGCTCGCGCCCGGTCGAGATGCCCAGCTCGTAAGAGGGCGGTCGCTGCGGCGATGTGCCGCTCGGCGCTCGCCTCATTCGTCGCTGCCAGGAGTTCAGCGGTGAGTGCGAGTCGGGGTCGGTCGTCCGCCAATTCAGCAAGTGCCTGCGCGCGCTCCAGAAGGGCGATCGACCGTGCGATCGCTCCTCGATCGTGGGCTCGTGTCGCTGCCGCGATGAGTGTATCGATCGCACGGCTGGTACGGCCAGCTCGAGTCTCGGCGTTGATGACGAAATCGATCGCCGCATGCTCGCAGGGATCGACTCGTATCAGTTGGTGAAGAACGGAGAGGAGAGCAGCGCGATCGCGCTGCTGGTGCGCGAACTTTGCGGCGAGACGCAACACACTACCTGCCGAGACGTGGAAGCCTGCGAGATCCAAGCGAGTGGCGAGTGCTGAGAGTTCCGCAACCGTTGCACCGCATGACTCGAGAAGACGAAGCGCCTGCCGGTGCCACGAAGGTATTTCGGAGCAGAGCGCATACTCCGCGATGGCCAAGGGGGTGAGTTCGGGAAGGAGAGCGCGCACGAGGGAAGCCTGCTCGTCGCTCTCGGCGAGAAGAGACATGAGGTCGGTGAGCGCCTCGCTGAACGCCGCTGGATCGGCCCGATCGGATCTCCCTGCAATGAGCAAGCCAGCAGCGAGTACTCGCGCGATGCGCGATCCACTGCGAATCAGGTCGTGGAGAGGTGGATCGAATACGTCCACCCCAACGTACCTATTGAGAAGCGCGGCAATCAGTTGCGCGCGAGGGTCCTCGTGTTTCAGTTGAGCCACGATGCGGTGGACGAGTAACTGCTGTTCCCAGGGATCAGAGAATGAGGAGAGTGCCCCGACGATCTTTTGGAGGAGAACCCAGCAAGTCGGTTCAGGCGCGATCGTGGCCATGCGAGCGAGGAGTATCCACTGCCAGCCGGTGTACGGCTGTGGCCACGTTTCGACCGGTCCGAGTTGCGTGATCGGGTCCGTTGCGTGGTTTTCCAGAGTCTCCTCGAAAACGAACCACCAGGCGTCTTCGTCCGAGCGGTCCGTTTGGGTCCAGACTGCGCGGAGTGCAGCCGCTGTATCGGGTTTGCCCTGCTCACGAAGTTGGCGCAAAACGATCGGAAGATAGGCCTTGCGAGTCGCCACTGGGCCCGCAAGCAATTGACGGGCCAATTCTTCGAGTGAATCACGATCCTCGGGGCCGACTAGCCATTCGAGCAGCACCACTTCAGCGGGGGAGAGCCACGCGGGATCGAGCTGTGCTCGGCGCTGGAGCAGGCGCAGGAGAAGTTGAGCGCCGTGGCGGTCACCACGTAGGAGCGCGATCTCGATGGCCCGAGCAGCGACTTCAGCATGGTCCGGTGCGACGGCGACAGCTTCGAGGAGTGCATCGATCGCTATGCCCCAGGCACGCCTGCCAGCTGCATTGCAGGCCTCTGTGAGTTGGGGCAAGTTCGGTGTGTCGAGCTCGAGATGGCGACGAATCGCGCTCTCGAGCACTTCAGATTCTGGGGCGGTCGCGCGTCCGTGTGAGTGGCTCATGAATCCCCGCGATCTCTGCCGTACCCTACATGGAGATTTCGGTCATATCGAGGAAAAGTTGAGAGTTGTCAGGAGGAGAGGCGAGAGCGCCGCAGCCGATAATCGCCAGCGCGAATGAAAACCGCACGACAAATCGCTCGGTCGCACAGACGAGAACGGATTCGCTCATCGAGATCGTCGAGATCGCGGTTGGTCGTGATGACGGTCGGCTTCCGCTGGTTGTACCGGTAATTGATGATCTGAAACAACTTCTCGGTGGCCCAAGGAGTCGTGTGCTCGGTTCCGAGGTCATCGAGGACGAGCAGGCCCGCATTCCGCACCTGCTCGAAGCGATTGTCGTAACTGTCGGTTCGGTCGGGCGCGAAGGTGGCACGGAGGTAATCCAAGAGATCCGGCACGACGGTAAAGAGCGGGAAGAGCCGCTGATGGTGGAGTACGTAATTCGCGATCGCCGCAGCGAGATGGGTCTTCCCGCACCCGAATCCGCCCATGAGAAGCAGCCAGCCGTCGGGGTTGCGGGCATACTCGAGTGCGATCCGGTAAGCATCGGCGACTCCCGGCACGGTTGGATCGAACGATTCGAAGGTCCAGTCCTCGAGCTGTTCGAGCCCACTCAGTTCCAAATACTGACGGAGCAGTTTTGCTTCGCGTTCGCGGATTTTGCACTCGCACGGAATGATCCGGCCGAAGTTCGGATGACCGACCGGCACGTCCATGCGGAGATAACCTGCTCCCTTGCAAATGGGACAGTAGTCGCCCATTTGGGGATCTCGAGGTGAAATCCCCTCGCTCTCAGTCGGTCTCGGTGAAGAGGGGGGCGTACTTGCCTCGGAGATATTTATCGGGATCGAGCGGGCGAGTGCGTTGATCTCGCGGATGGGTCTCATGGTCTCGTCCTTCGATGGCCCAACGCTCGAGGATCCGCTGGACATAGCGCCAGTTCCGGCGTCCGTAGTGTACTGCTTCGACGATGGCTGCCTCAACCCACGCTGCTGGATAGCGTTCGATCGCCTCGGCGAGTTGCTCCGCGATGAGTGGCGTCAGTGGACCGATATTTTGCTCGTACAACGCGAAGACGTTCGGCCGCTCGACATCGATGCGCTGTTGGATATCCAGCTGGATAGGAAGGAGAGCAGCCGGATCGCGCCGAGCCGTCGCGACCGTCGAAAGAGTGGCCAGCGCGACCCATTCGCTCGTGCCACCACTCGGTGCAGAGCTGCGCAGCCGCACGAGGAAACCGCGGGCGACAGCGATCTCGATCGCTCGCCGGATCTCGTGCTCCGGAGAGCGATCGGTGCCCCCAGGACGGATACCACGACGCAAGGCTGAATCACTGAGGAGGGCGGTAATCGGTATCGCGGAACTGCCGTGGAGGGTCGCGAGCCGGGCAGTCGCGAGTACGACCTTGATCGTTGCGACATCACGCGCTTGACTGATCAAGCGTTCGGCTAGATCGATGGGAAGACAACTGGGTATGCCGACCGCATCACGCTCCATCCGGCCTCCTCGTTCACGCACCGGGTTCGCGATAGAGTTCGAGATCGGCAAAGCGAGCTGTGCGATCGAAGAAGCGAAGGTGAACGGTGTCCGTCGGTCCGTTCCGGTGCTTGGCTACGATGATTTCGGCGATTCCCCGACGGTCGGTGTCTGGGTTGTAGATTTCGTCACGGTAAATGAAGATGACGACATCTGCGTCTTGTTCCAGGCTACCGCTCTCGCGCAGGTCGCTCAGGAGCGGCCGATGATCGGTTCGCGTCTCGACGGCTCGAGAGAGCTGCGACAGGGCCAGGACAGGCACGTTGAGTTCGCGGGCCAGCGCTTTGAGTCCGCGAGAGATTTCCGAGATCTCCTGGACGCGGTTTTCCGCTCGGCGGGCGTGCATCAACTGAAGGTAATCGACGATGACGAGGTCGAGGCCGTGCTCGGCCATCAGGCGTCGAGCCTTACTGCGAAGTTCCATGACGCTGATACCTGGCGTATCGTCGATGAAGATCCTGGCTTCCGCCAAGCGACCGAAGGCTCGCGAGATCGCGTCCCACTCTTGCTCGTCGATATAGCCGAGTCGGAGGCGGTGCGTATCGATCCCTGTTTCCATGGCTAAGAGGCGCTGGACGAGTTGCTCGGCCGACATTTCGAGGCTAAAGATGGCGACCACTTTGCCCGCCTTGACGGCGGCATGATGGGCGATGCTGAGCTGGAAAGACGTCTTTCCCACCGATGGCCGTGCCGCCAGGATGATCAAGTCGGAGCGTTGGAGTCCTCCAGTGAGTTTGTCCAGATCGGCGAACCCGGTGGGAACACCGATGACTTCACCGCGGTGCTGCTGGATATAGTCGAGCTTCTCGAAGAACTGCTCGAGTACTTGACCGACGGAAACGAAGTCGCGACTCGCTCGGCGCTGCGAGACATCGAAAATGAGACGCTCGGCTCGCTCGATCGCTTCGTCCGCTTCGATTCGTTCGTCGAAGCCGAGGCGAACGATTTCCGTTCCAGCGCTGATCAGTCGGCGCAACGTCGCTGTGCGCTCGACGATCCGGGCGTAGTATTCGACGTGGACGGCGCTCGGGACCACGCTGAGGAGCTCCGTGAGGTAGGCGACGCCGCCTGCATCGTCGAGGCGCCCGGTCCGCTCGAGTTCGTCGACGACCGTCACGAAGTCGGCAGGTATCCGCCGGTTGTAAAGGTCGAGCAGAGCTTGGTAGATGACGCTGTGGCTCCCGCGAAAGAAATCGTCGGGGCGGAGGAAGGAAGCGACCCGGATGATGGCATCGCGATCGATGAGCAGGCTACCGAGCACGGCCTGCTCGGCCTCGATATTGTGCGGCGGTAACCGCTCGATGGCCTCGGCAGCCGTGCTCGTCATCGCACACACCTGCTCATTCGTTCTCGTCCGCTCGATCGCCTTCTTCTGGGATGACCTCGACGATCACGGTGGGGCGCAGACTGCCGACCAGGTGAATCGGGACCCGGTGCTCGCCGAGCGAGCGGATCGGTTGCTCTAGCTCGACTGCCCGGCGGTCGATCTCTAGACCGACCAGTTGGCTGAGTCGTTCGGCGATCTCGCGTCCGGTGATGGACCCGTACAGTCGCCCGCTCTCACCGACCCGGGCTGGGATGACCACACGGAGCCCCTCGAGGCGCTGGGCGAGGTCGCGGAGTGCTTGCTCGGCCCGCTCGATCCGGCGGCGCTGTGCCGCGAGCCGTGCCTGTGCGACCGCAACGCGGTCAGGGGTTGCTGGTTCGGCGAGCCGCTGAGGAATGAGGTAATTGCGCGCGAACCCATCGGACACGCTCTGGATCGTACCGGCCTTTCCGACGTTGGGAACATCGCGGAGCAAGATGACCTTCATCGCTTCTCTCCCGCTCGTGTCTCATGACGACTGCAGGGTGTCCGTACACCCAGTGTACCACGTCGTCAACTATACCGAGAAGCCCTCGTGGACCGCAATTTTGACGCCGAGGCACAAGGGAAAGTCGCGTTTCCGTCTGGACGAGAAGCCGTGTGTCGCTACCTTACCCGGTATCCGGGTGCTCAGCTAGTGTGTACCGAGAAGAGGTCGAGCTCGACGAGGACCAAGACGGCTGTCGAGAGTGGAGGAGTCCTACGCTGATGCCGGGGTATCCGCAGTACCAAGGTGACACTGTCTCAGCCAACTGGACCGAGCAGGTACTAGGTCTACAGTCATGGGAGCGTTGGACTATTGACAGGCGGACACGTTCGTAGTTAGATTTTGCCCGCACGGGGCAAAGGCAGGGTGGCCTGGTGGAAAGGAGCAAAGCCATCGTCGAGCGGACGTTCGTCTTGACTGACCACGCTCGCGAGCGTTGTGCGCAGCGGGGAATCCGACTCGCGCATATCGAGTTCGTGCTGAAGCACGGGCGCCTTTTCCATGGACCGGATTGTCTGGTCGTGTATTTTGGGCACCGTGAGGTGCAGCGGCATCGCGCGAGAGGCAGTTGGATCGAGCGTCTCGAAGGATTGACGATCGTGCTCAAGCCAGACGGCCGCACGGTCTGCACAGCGTTCAAGAACCGTACTGGGCTGCGGGGAGCTGGACGCAAGCGGGACGTGCTCTTCGCCGAGGCTGCCTGACGTCATGGCGGAGGATGGCTACCCTGCCTTTCACCCTCGTGTCGAGGATTTTTCGGGGAGTTCCTGTCCCAACAGCCGACGGACAATCTCGTAAAGAGCGATCGACCCGGCAACGGCTGCATTGAGCGATTCGATTCGTCCCAGCATCGGGATGACTACCTGCACATCGGCACGTCGGAGGAGAACCGGTGACAAGCCGTGCCCCTCAGCGCCGACCAGCACAACCAGCGGGAGTGGCAAGGGGGCTCGGAAGAGCGACTGGGCGTTCGGTCCCGGTTCCAAGGCGACGATCCAGTAGCCATGCTCGCGGAGCGTGTCGACCGCACGTGCGAGGTTGGTGACGAGCGCGATCTGGAGGTGCTCGACAGCGCCAGCTGAGGCGTTGACGACGGCCGGCGTGATCCCAGCAGCGCGTCGTTCCGGTAGGACGACCCCATGCACACCAGCAGCCTCGGCAGTGCGGAGCAAGGTCGCGACATTCTGTGGATCCTGCAGATGGTCGAGCAGGAGAACGATGCTCTCTGGCGCCGGTGCGAGCAACGTCGCGAAATCGATGTACGGGTAAGGACTGGTCTCGAGAACGACTCCCTGGTGATTGACAGAGCCAACCATCCGGTCGAGTTCGCTGCGCGGGACGACGATGACCGGAATCCCACGATCGCGCGCTGCTTCCATCAGCGCCACGATACGGCCATGAGTCTCGATCCCGCTCGCGACATAGAGTCGTCGGTGACGTCGCCGTCCTCTGAGGGATTCCGCGACCGCGTTACGACCGTAGAGATACTCGCTCGGCCGACCTGGCTGTAACCGTCTCATGTCCAACGCCAGGTCGTTCCGCCCGGTGTATCCTCGACGAGGACGCCCAGTTCGTTGAGTCGACCGCGAATGTAGTCTGCCAATTCCCACTGACGTTGAGCCCGTAACCGTGCTCGCACGTCGAGAAGAAGCTCGATGAAAGGTTCCGCTGACTGGCGACCGGTCGGTTGCTCGTCGAACCGGAAGCCGAGCACAGTCGCGAGCTCGAATAAGGTGAACTGAGCGTAGCGGATCGCTTCCAAGCGCTCACCAGAGGCTCGTGCTCGATTGATGGCACGGGCCAACTCGAAAAGACGGGCGAGCGCGCTCGGGGTATCGAAATCATCGTCCATGGCTTCACGGAAGGCGAGCCGCGTCGCATCGGCGAGCATGGCGAGTTCGTGCTCCGGGCGGCTCGGTAACTCGGTCGGTTCGATGCCCTGCACAGCGAGACGCAATCGATCGAAGCCCCGAGCTGCTGCCTCGAAAGCTTCCTCAGTGAAAGTGAGGGGACTACGATAGTGCGAGCTGAGCACCAGCAAGCGGAAGGGGCCAGCCCCGTTCCGCGCCAGGAGTTCGCGAATGGTGATCAAGTTACCGATCGATTTGCTCATCTTTTCGCCGCCCAGCTGGAGGAGACCATTGTGCAGCCAGTAGCGGACGAACGGCTTCTTTCCGGTGAATGCTTCCGATTGAGCGATCTCGTTTTCGTGGTGGGGAAAAATGAGATCCGCTCCTCCGCCATGAATGTCGATCTGTTCGCCGAGATGCCGATAGATCATGGCGCTGCATTCGATGTGCCATCCAGGACGCCCCGGGCCCCACGGACTGTCCCAAGCTGGCTCGCCCGGTTTGGCGGCCTTCCAGAGTGCGAAGTCCATGGGATGCTCCTTGCGGGGGTCGATTTCGACGCGGGCGCCGGCTAGCATCTCTTCCAACGAGCGGTGTGAGAGTTTCCCGTATTCTGGAAACGAAAGAACGCGGAAGTAGACATCACCGTCGACCGTGTAGGCATGTCCTTTGGCGAGAAGACCCTTGACCATCTCGATGATGGTCGGAATCTCCTGAGTGGCGCGGGGGTAGATCGTCGCCGGTTTGATGTTGAGCGCGGCTGTCTCATCCAGCCAGGCATCGATGAGTTGCTCAGCCAGCTCACGAGGGGGTAGGCCGAGCGTGGCGGCGCGCTGAATGATCTTGTCGTCGATATCGGTGAAGTTCATCGCGAAGGTGACCCGATAGCCGCTGTACTCGAGATACCGGCGGATCATATCGAAGACGACAGCTGACATGGCATGGCCGATATGGGCATCGCTATAGACGGTCGGCCCGCAGACGTACATGCGCACGTGTCCCGGTTCCAATGTTTCGAACAGTTCCTTCTCTCGGGTCAGCGTGTTCGTCACGCGCAACGTCATCGGTTCGTTCTCCTCGCGTCACCGTCGCGTCCCACCAGAGCATACCTGAAGCCTGCACGGATCAGAAAAGAAGCGGGCGACCAAGATCGGTCGCCCGCTCACCGCTCTGCAGAGATAGTCAGTCATCCTTGGAGCTGGACGAGACGGTCTCCGAGCTACTCTCGCTCTTCCCGTTGGAGCTTCCAGAACGCTTGTAGTCAGTAATGTAAAAACCGGATCCCTTGAAGATGATCCCGGCGGGGTAGAGCAAACGACGGACCGCGTTACCGCAACTCGGGCAACTGGCGACTGGTTCGTCCGAGAAGCGCTGCTTGACTTCGAATCGTTGGCCACAGGTCGTGCATTCGTATTCGTAGATCGGCATCGAGCACCCCTCCTTGCGTGGCAAGAGTCGATCGCGTCCCGCCGAGTAGATTGTAGTCGCCGCTGCATCCTTGAGCAAGGTCTAGTGGGGGAGTTTCACTCGAACCGGCTCAAGGTCAGCCCAATTGGGCCCCGCTTTGGCATCGACTTCCAGCGGCACACTGAGCTCGACGACGCGAGTCATGCGTGTCATGACGAGTTCCGTCGTCGTCGCAAGTTCCGACTCCGGTACCTCCAGGACGAGTTCGTCATGAACCTGGAGCAACATACGGCTACGCAAGCTGCGTTCGGCCAGCGCTCGGTGAACAGCGATCATGGCCAGCTTCATGATATCGGCTGCAGTGCCTTGCAGCGGCATATTGACCGCCATCCGTTCGGCCGCCTGACGCCGTGCTGGGTTGGAGGACGTGATTTCGGGCAAGTAGCGCCGCCGGCCGAAGAGCGTTTCGACGTAACCGAGTTCGGCCGCACGACGCCTCGTCTCTTCGAGATAACGGGCGACGCCGGGGAAGCGCTGAAAATACGCTTCGATGAAGCGCTGTGCTTCTTGACGACTCATGCCGGTGTCACGAGCGAGGCCGTATGCTTGCATCCCGTACATGATGCCGAAATTGACGACTTTCGCGATGCGACGCATTTCCGGCGTGACCGCGTCCAGGGGGACCCCGAACACTTCAGACGCGGTGGCCGCGTGAATATCCTTGCCTTCAGCGAAGGCACGCAGGAGCGCAGGATCCTGACTGAAGTGAGCCATCAGGCGAAGCTCGATCTGCGAGTAGTCGACCGAAAGAAGCAGAATCGGTTCATCAGCGATCCGATAGCCCGGGCGATTGTCAGCGATGAAGGCGCGGCGGACGGCAAGTCCGAGCTCGCCGCGAGCAGGAATGTTCTGAAGGTTCGGGTCGGAGGAACTCAAGCGGCCGGTGGCAGCGACGGTTTGATGGAAAATGGTGTGCACGCGTCCGGTTTGGGGATGGACTTGCCGCGGTAAGGCATCGACGTATGTGGACTTCAACTTGAGGAGTTGCCGGTATTCCAAAATCGCGTCGACGATAGGATGGGTATCGCGGAGATTCTCGAGTACCTCTTGTGAAACCGAATACCCCGTCTTGGTTCGTTTGCCGCGAGGCAGGCCGAGTTCATCGAAGAGCAGGGTGCTCAACTGTTGGGGCGAGTTGATGTTGAAGGCGTGCCCAGCCAGTTCGTAGATGCGTCGCTCGAGGGATTGCAGCTGACCGTCGAGCGTGACGGAGAGCCGTTCGAGGTACGGCACATCGATCGCGATGCCTGCCTTTTCCATGTCGATCAGTACGTCGATGAGCGGGAGTTCGATGTCGGTGAACAAGCGGAGTTGATTGTGGGCTTCGAGTTGTGGACGAAGGACCTCGACTAACCGGTATGTCGCCTCGACGTCGGCACAGGCGTATTGCGTGACCCGTGCGATCTCGGCGCGATCCATCGTGAGCTGTTTCTTGCCTCGCCCAATGAGCTCGGTTATTTCCTCCATCTCCCACCCGAGCTTCGTGAATGCCAATTCTTTGAGGCCGACCGCATTTTCGCCCAGCAGGTAGGCGGCGATCATCGTATCGAAGTCGATGCGTGGTCGGGGAAAACCGGCACGTTCCAAGACCAAGGCATCGTATTTCCCATGGTGCGCAAAACGTTGCTTGTCCGGATGGCGCAGGTAGGGAGCGAGTCGCTCCAACACCTGTTCGATATCGAGTTGGGTATCACCGGTGGTGTGTCCGAGCGGCACGTAATAGCTCCGGTCAGGGGCTGTCGCCAACGCGATACCTACGAGCTCGGCATACATCGGGTGCAGAGCTGTCGTCTCCACATCGAGCGCGAAGGCCTGACAGGTTTCCAAGTCCCGGACAAGGTCGCTCAAATCGGCATCGGTCAGGACGGCACGTCGCTGGCTGGCTGGCGCTGCCATCGTCCGCACCTGTTGGCGCGGTTGCGGAAGTCGAGGAACGAGGCTGCGGAACTCGAGTTCGCGAAACAGCCGGAGGACCCGTTCGCGGTCGAAATCGCCGAAGCGAGCCTGTTCGAGGTCGAAAGTGATGTCCGCATCGCGAACGATAGTGGCGAGGCGGCGACTTGCGAGGACGGTTTCGCGGGCCGCCCGAAGCGCCTCGCGCAGCCGAGGCGGTTCCACTTCGTCGATGCGGTCGAGCATCTCCTCGAGGGAGGAGAAACGCTGGATGAGTCGTGTCGCTGTCTTTTCGCCGATTCCCGGGACTCCAGGAATGTTGTCGGACGGATCACCGACGAGTGCCTTGTATTCGGGCAACCGTTCGGGTGGGAAGCCGTACCGCTCGATGACTGCTTGACGGTCATATACGCGGTAATCGCCGAACCGTTGGCGACCGGGAAGGATGACCCGAACATTCTCATCGACGAGCTGGAGCAAATCGGTATCACCGGTGACGACAAGGACTTCGAGCCCGTTGGCAGTGGCGCGAGCAGCGAGTGTTCCGATGAGGTCATCAGCTTCGTAGCCCTCGCGCGTGACGACCGGGATTCCGAATGCAGCGAGCAGTTGGCGGATTCGCTCGAGCTGGTGCTTCAGGTCGTCCGGTGTTTCGGGGCGGTGAGCCTTGTATTCCTGGTAGAGTTGTTGTCGAAAGCTCCGTCCCGTATCGAAACAGACGATGACGTAATCGGGTTCGAAATCGTTCAGCACTTCCAGCAACATGCTGGCGAATCCGAACACCACATGTGTCGGTTCGCCGGCACTGGTCGCGAGAGTCGGGGGCAACGCGTGATACGCGCGATAGGCGAGCCCGTGTCCATCGACGAGTACCAGGCGTGGTCGACGTGCGCGCTCCGGCATGGCATCCTCTCCTCGTCGCGGGGATTATAGACGAGACCAACCCGTCGTCTCAGGATTTTCTCAGGCCGGACGAGTACGCTCGGGGAAGAGCAGAATCAGGGTGCGGTGGCGGCTGCTTGCTATAATTCGCATGCTCCTGTCGGTCGGGTGGAAAGTTGGCGGATCGGTCCGAGAACATGATGGTCGAGAGGGTGACCAAAGGCGCGTGACGGGGACGGAAAGAACGATGACCGAAGTACAAGTTTTGGCAGAACGTATCGCAGCCAACGTCGAGCGAGTTCTCGTCGGGAAGAGTCGCGAGGTCCGCCTGGTCTTGGTCGCCCTGCTCTGCCGCGGCCACGTGTTGCTCGAAGATGTACCGGGAGTTGGGAAGACGGTTCTCGCCAAGGCGATCGCGCGCAGCATCGGTTCGACGTTCAAGCGGATTCAGTTCACTCCTGATCTTCTCCCTTCCGACATCACAGGTGTCAACGTCTTCAATCAGTTGACGGGTCGATTCGAGTTTCGACCAGGCCCAGTGGTCGCCCATATCGTGTTAGCGGACGAGATCAATCGGGCGACCCCGAAAACGCAGTCAGCGTTACTCGAGGCGATGGAAGAGGGTCAAGTAACGGTCGATGGTGTGACGCACCCGCTTCCGGAACCGTTCGTCGTGCTGGCGACCCAGAATCCGATCGAATACGAGGGAACGTTTCCGCTGCCTGAGGCACAGCTGGATCGTTTTCTGATCCGCTTGTCGCTCGGTTATCCCAGCCGGCGCGGAGAGGTCGAGATGCTCAGTCGCCAGCATTTCGAGCATCCGCTCGAGCATCTGGGGCAAGTGGCAACGCTCGAAGAACTGCGAGTGGCGCAGGAACTGGTCCGCCGAGTGTATGTTGACGAGGTGTTAAAGGAGTACATCGTCTCGCTGGTGGAAGCGACGCGCCGACACGACGACGTGTATCTCGGTGCTGGGCCACGGGGGTCGCTGGCACTCTACAATGCAGCCCGTGCGTGGGCAGCGATGCACGGGAGAGATTTCGTCATCCCGGACGACATCAAAGAACTCGCTGAGCCGACGCTCGCGCACCGGATCATCGTGAATCCGGCTGCCCGTATGCGGAATGTCGATGCCCGCACCATCGTACGCGAGATCGTCACGGCCGTTCCGGTACCAGGTGCGCGACCGGCCAGTTCGGGCTCCTCGGAGCAGACTGCCCGTCGGCGCCTTCCCTTCGGTGGTTCGTGATGGCGTGGATGCGCGTTGCGCTTCTCGCAGGTATTATCCTTCTCCTCTCGCAGTTGAACCGGTGGACGATCTTCGATAAACTGTTTTTTGTCCTCGGTGGACTCTTGGTGGTGGCATTCTTCTGGAGCCGCTTTGCGTTGAGTGGCCTTTCGATCACCCGGCGAACGCTGACCGATCGAGCGCACGTCGGTGATCTTCTGATCGAGCAGGTAGAACTGGAAAATCGAAGTCGTCTCGCCAAGCTCTGGGTCGAGGTGACCGATCACTCGACGTTACCTGGCCATCGCTTGAGTCGGGTGGTGAGTCTGGGACCAGGCGCAACGGTCGGCTGGCGAGCCAAGACCTGGTGTACCCGGCGAGGGCGATTTCGACTCGGCCCTTTGGTTCTGCGTGCGAGCGATCCGTTCGGGTTGTTCGAGCGGCGACTCCTGGTACCTGAAACGCGCGAGCTCATCGTCTATCCGGCGCTGGTCGATCTCACGACGGTGAGACTTCCGGCTGGTGAGCTCCCTGGTGGAAGCGCCTTGCAGAAGCGAACGCCATTCGTCACTCCCAACGTGAGTGGAGTACGCCAATACCAGCCGGGTGACAGTTTCAATCGGATCGCCTGGAGTGCGACAGCGCGAACCGGGCAGTTGATGGTCAAGGAATTCGAGCTCGATCCGAGCGCCGACGTCTGGCTCGTGCTGGATGGGGAGGCGCGGCACCACGTCGTCGCTCATGACGTAGCCTGCGCGGGCGATACCGGCGAGCGCGTCGTGGGAGCGATTCTCGACTCGACAGAGGAATATGCCGTGACCATCACCGCGTCGCTTGCGCGCTTCTTCCTCGACCTGAACCGCGCAGTCGGCGTGGTCGCATCGGGCGGGAGCCGAGTCGTCTTACCAGCTGATCGTGGCGCGCGTCATCTGGTCAAGGTCTTGGAGGTACTCGCTCTCTTCCGATCGGATGGACGCGCCCCCGTTCAGGAGGCTTTGCTCACCGAGCAGACTCGCTTCGGGCGCGAGGCGGTCGTGATCGTGGTGACTCCATCGACGGATGAAGCGTGGGTGAAGGCGCTGGCTGAGTTGACGACACGCTCGATGCGGTGTCTCGCCGTCGTGATCGAGCCGAGCACCTTCGGCAGCGAGGCCAGTTCGCTTTTGGTGGTGAGCGAGCTGACTGCTCTCGGAATACCTTTCGTTCTCGTGAAGTACGGAGACGACCTGCGGCGACTCTTCGCACTACCGATCGGGACGCTCATGATCTCCAGATAGGGAGCCCGGAATGCGGACATGGTGGTGGAACCGACTGACGCCGCGTGTCGGATGGTTCCCCTTCGTCTTGCTCGTCGTGCTCGATCTGCTGGCTGGATATTCGACGTACCGTGCCGACTGGTCCGATGGCCTCATCATAGCGGTGCGGGCCATCATGGTCGGATCGGTCCTCGCCTATCTGCTGGCTCGGCCGCTCGGATTACCCGACTTCGCTGCACATCCAGTGGCGAGCTTGCTCGGTACGCTGAGCGTGCTCTGGATTCTCCAAGACTCGCTCAGCGATGAACTCGGCGGGTGGCGGGACAAGCTCGCTTTTCTCTGGTTGCGTTGGGAACGTTGGTTCGCGGCGGTGCAGGATGGTCAACCGAGAGACGATTATTACCTCTTCTTGCTCCTCATCGCTGTTACACATTTTCTCGTTGGGTATCTGTCGTCGTGGCTACTCGTGCGGCATGACCACGCATGGGTGAGCGTTCTGCTTCCCAGTATCGTGATTCTCATCAATGCGGGTTATTCTCGGCAGGTTTCACCGCTGTTCGTGGCGATCATGATCGTGCTCGATCTTCTCATCGTTGGTCGCGTGACGTTCATGCAGCGACTCTGGCAATGGCGGGAGCGGGGGTTCCCGCACGCGAGCGGGATCACGTGGCAGGCACTATGGGTACTCAGCTGGTTGTCCGTCGCGCTTTTGTTGGTCGGATGGATCGTTCCCTTGAGCACTCACTCCCCACGGGTATCCGCTCTTTTGCAGCCGACCAATCGACCGTGGAACGAGGTTCGCGATACGCTCGCGGACTGGTTCCCTTCGGTGCGTGGCCCCGGAGGGACACGGGGGGGAGTGGGTGGTTTCGCCAGTTTCGGGGATCGCTTCGAGATCGGTGGTCCACTGCGCCTGAGCGATGAGCCAGTATTGCTCGTCAATGGCCTGGAAGCGCCGTACCTCACGGTACGAACCTATGACCTCTACACTGGCCGAGGCTGGAGATCGAGTGCTGTACCCGAGCTCGATCTCGATCGAGAAACGAGCACACCGCCGAGATCGGCGGCTGAGCAGTCAGTCCTCGAACCGGCTCCGCTGCTGGAGTTCGCGAGTGGGGAAGAACTACCACAGGATCGGTCGATCGCTCTCGAGAGGCAAATGCTGGCGTATCACATCGAAGTTCTGGAAGCGCGAGGGGCAGCATTGCCCATCACGGGTATGCCGGTTTCGGTCAGTGTTCCTGTCCGCGCACTCTATGGATGGACGAGCGGAAACGATTGGCGGACGTTCGAACTCGAGTCGACTCCAGAGGACCAGATTCCTCGAGAGTTGCGTCCACTCGCCCAGCTGCTGCGTGCAACTGTCTTCCGTCCGTCTGCTGAGGAAGCCTCCGCGACTCCTGTGGTTGACCCGTATGCGGATCGCTCCTGGTATTGGTCGTTCATGAGGGGATCCCCCGTTCTTCCAGAGCTCGATACCTTGGTGAATCAGCTAACGGCGCGCGGTATCGAGGTGACGTTCTGGTGGGAAGAGGGTGCGGACAACTCGTTTCGGATCGTGCGGGTCGCGTATCGGGGACGGCTTCCAGATTATGCGGACCTGGAGGCGTTGTTCCCGAATGAAGGGGTCAGCCGCGGCCTGAGCTACGATCTCGTCACGACGGTCAGCCGGGCGACACCCGAGCAACTTCGGACTGCCGGCAGGGGTAACGGGGATATCGCCGATTCAGGAAACGTCGAGGCGACCGTGTATGGAGTCTACCCGCGTGATCTTTACCGGCGTTACACGCAGCTCCCCGAATCGGTGACGGACCGCACCCGCCAACTCGCGCTCGCGCTGGCCGCAGGAAAGTCGAACGCCTACGATGTCGCAACGACGATCGAGACGTTCGTTCGGCAACGGATCGCCTACAACGAAGCTGCCCCGACCCCGGGTGGCATCGACGCGGTCGATACCGTGCTTTTCGTGCGGCCGGAAGGGTATTGCACCTTTTATGCCTCGGCGATGGCCGTCCTGCTCCGCGCTGTGGGGATTCCGGCTCGTATCGCGGTCGGTTATTACCCGGGTGAGTCGAACGGCGAAATGGGTGGGATCGTCTATCGTGACCGCAATGCGCACGCCTGGGTCGAGGTCTTTTTCCCCGGGTACGGGTGGATTGCCTTCGAGCCGACTGCGTCCCGTCCGCCTCTGCTGCGCGGATCCGTTGCCGACCAAGCTGACCGGCTTCCGCTAGACCCGATTCTAGGCGCGAATTTGCCCACCGATGAGCGATTCGGACTTCGGTTGTCGGAGCTCGATCGACCGGAGGGAGCTGGGGCGGTCGGCACCGCGGCGGTGACGAACCAGTCACAGCTGTCGGCGAGTCGCATCGCCTTGAGAGTAGGTCTGCTGATACTGGGAATGTTGGTAGTTGCCGTAGCGCTTTGGTGGTTCTGGGGAAGCTGGCGCCTTTCGCCTGCCGGACGGCTCTATCTCCGCTTGTGCCGCTTGGGACGGGTAGCTGGTGTGCCGCTGCGCGAGTCCATGACGCCGCTCGAGTACGCATGGGAAATCGGTCGCCGCTTCCCCGGTACGCGACGAGCTGCTGAGACGATCGCGTTCCTCTATGCGCGCGAGCAGTATGGCCAGCGATCAGCAAGCGAGCAAGAGCTGCGTGTCGCTGCCCGCGGTTGGCGGGAGTCGATCCGGCCTCGCTTGCTCCGCGCGATCGTTCGGTGGCAGAAACCGGTGGGAATGGACGAGGGCGATGCCTGGACGATGCGTGGTCGTTGGGAGCGTCAATACTGACCTGGTGGTGCGCGTTCCGCGGTTCGCTGTGGCTGGAGAGACTATCGCAGCCTGCGACGCACAGATAATGGGTGGCGGAAAGGGAGCGAACCAGGCGGTCGGAGTTGCTCGCTGGGGAATTCCGGTCGCCTTGGTCGCCGCGCTCGGCGACGACCCGTTCAGCGAAGCAAGACGAGCGGAATTGGTAGCCGACCAGGTCGATGTCGGCGCGGTGCGACGCGTTCCGGGTTTGGGTGGTCTGGCGCTGATCGAGATCGACGTTCACGGAGAAAATCGTATCGTCATCGTTCCTGGATCCAACGGTGCCTTGGACGCCGGCTGGGTGCGCGAGCAGTTTGGGGTTCTGCGAATCGGGCGTGGGGATGTCGTCTGTGTGCAATTGGAAATCCCGCTCGAGGCGGTGGGCCCAGCTTTGGAGTTTGGGCGAGCAGCTGGCGCCTGGTGTCTCCTCAACGCCACACCGTGGACGAACGAGGCTGGGCATCTGCTCGCGAACTGTGACGTGCTGGTGGTGAATCGGCTCGAGGCCTATCAAGTGACTGGGCTGGCGAGTTCGGACCCACTGGATCGCGTCGTTGAGATCCTCGCTTCCCGCGTTTCAGCAGTGTTCGTCACACTCGGTGCCGAGGGAGCGATCGCTGTCGCGCAGGGGGCGCGCTGGCGTTGTGCCGCGCCTGCCGTGACGGTCGTGGATACGACTGCCGCTGGTGACGCGTTCGTGGCTGCAGTGGCCGCTGGACTCCTAGAAGGGCTGGAGTGGCCGTCGATCCTCCAGCGAGCGGTATGGGCGGGCTCGCTCGCTGTCCAACGGTTCGGGGCGCAGCCGTCGCTTCCTAAGAGGTGGGAAATCGAGCGTGCGCTGGCCGAGCGACCACTTCTCGTCGAGCGGTGGTAACGCACGCGCGATCGCCCGGCGCTTCGTGCCCGGGCGATCGCGCGAGAACATCCAGGAGTGAAGAGCATCAACCCCAGCCGAGCGCCTTCACGATCAAGAGCGCGACGATATTGACGACCTTGATCATCGGGTTGATGGCAGGGCCGGCGGTGTCCTTGTACGGATCACCGACCGTGTCGCCGGTCACGGCCGCCTGGTGCGCGAAGCTTCCCTTCCCACCGTGGGCACCGGATTCGATGAACTTCTTCGCGTTGTCCCAGGCAGCGCCCCCGGTCGTCATAGAGATGGCAACGAAGAGTCCAGTCACGATGGAGCCGATGAGCAATCCGCCGAGTGCCTCCTTGCCGAGGAGGACTGCCACGACGATAGGAGCGAGGATCGTGATGAGAACGGGCACCAGCATCTGGCGCAGTGCTTCGCGGGTCACGATATCGACGGCACGACCGTATTCCGGACGGGCTTTCCCTTCCAGCAAGCCAGGGATCTCGCGGAACTGCCGTCGCACTTCTTGCACGACCGCCCCGCCGGCTTTCCCCACTGCTTCCATGAGAAAGCTCGCGAAGAAGTAGGGAAGCGCAGCGCCGATGAATATGCCGATGACGACGCGCGGATTGGACAACTCGAAGACGAGTTGCTCCGAGAGCTCCAAGTAGTACGAGGCGAAGAGGACGAGCGCCGCAAGACCAGCTGAACCGATCGCATATGCCTTGGTGACTGCCTTCGTGGTATTGCCGACCGCATCGAGGGGGTCGGTGACCGACCGGACTTCGTCCGGGAGTTCGGCCATTTCGGCAATGCCACCGGCGTTATCGGTAATGGGCCCGAAGGAATCGACAGCGACGATCATGCCGGTCATGGAGAGCATGGCCATGGCCGCAACCGCCAGCCCGTACAGACCGCTGTACGGTGACGACGCAGAATGCGTCAGATTGTAAGCGACATAAATCGCCAAAGCGATGAGGACGATGGGTGGGAAGGTCGCTTGCATCGAGACTGCCAGACCACTGATGATGTTGGTCGCGTGTCCGGTTTCCGAGGCTGCGGCGATCCGCTTGACCGGACTGTACTTTTCCGACGTGAAGAATTCTGTGAAAACGACCATGCCGATGGTCACCACCAAGCCGACCAGAGCACTGAGCCAGAGCTTGGCCGTCGCGGAGAGATCGAACGTCAAACCGAAGAGAGAGACGGGCCCGCTGGTGACGACAGGGTTATCACCCATCAGCCAGCTCGTGACCGGCAAGAAGAGGATCGCTGCCAAGAGCATTGCCGCGATGACCCCCTTATAGAGGGCACGCATGATCGAGCGACTCGCATCGAGGCGTACGAAAAAGGTGCCGATGATGGAAGTGAGGATGGAAACAGCACCGAGCGCGAGTGGGTAGACCACCGCCACTTCGGTACCGAAAACGAGGTGGCCGAGGAGCATCGCAGCGATGGCGGTGACTGCGTACGTCTCGAAGAGGTCGGCTGCCATACCGGCGCAGTCACCGACGTTGTCTCCGACGTTGTCGGCGATGACGGCAGGATTGCGCGGGTCGTCTTCCGGGATACCAGCTTCCACTTTGCCGACGAGGTCGGCACCGACATCTGCTGCCTTGGTGTAGATACCGCCACCGATACGCGCGAAGACAGAGATGAGGCTTCCACCGAAGCCGAGACCGACCAGCGCGGTCACGTTCCGCGTGATGAGATAGAACAGCGTCACACTCAAAAGACCGAGACCGGCGACGAGGAGGCCGGTCACAGCGCCACCCCGGAAGGCGACCGCGAGGGCTCGCTCGAGCCCGCGTTTGGCAGCTTCAGCCGTACGCACGTTCGCTCGTACGGCGATGGACATGCCGATGAAACCGGCGAGTCCAGATGCGATCGCGCCGACGAGGAAACCGACGGCGGTCGTCCAGTCCACCGCAAAGCCGAGAATGAGGGCGACGATCACCGCGACGATAGCCACGAGCGTGTATTGACGGCGCATGTACGCTTCGGCGCCCTCCTGGATCGCCTGGGCGATCGCCTGCATGCGTTCATCGCCACGCGGTTGGGCCAAGACCCACCGGATCAAGATGGCCCCGTAGAGGAGCGCGAGAGCTGCCGCGCCTAACGCCAGATACAACGCAGTGTTTTCCATGGTCCTGTTACCCCTCCCTCGTTCGGTCGGAACACCAGCTCTTCGTCAACCCAATGTGCTGCGCGGATAAACGACCGCACACGATACTCCGGCCCGATGGTGCCATCATGGCCGGAGACTGGCAAGACGTCCGTTGTGGACGAGAGCGCTATGGCGTCAAGAGAGGCTGGCCATAGATATGGTAGATGGCAGCCATGGCGGTGAAAATGCTGATCGCGATGAGCATCCCCCAAGCGAAAATGCCGGTCAGAAGTCGTGCGTCGTACTTGAGGTGCATGTAGTAGGCGACGACCAGCACGAATTTGACGATCGCAAAGAAAATCAGGATCGGTGCAGTCAAGACGCCGAGTGTGGACTCGAAAACATAGGTCAGCACCTCGAGCACAGTGGCGATCGTCAGGAGAACGAGGACACGGATCCACGTCGCGGGTCCGGGCTGCGCGTGCGTGACCGGTGGTTCAGCCATCTGCTTCCCTCCTCACATTTTCCGCGATCACCGCCGGTTGTCCTCCGAACCGACTTCAGTATGGCATGAGGTAAACCAGCATGAAAATGACGATCCAGACGATATCGACGAAGTGCCAGTAGAGCGTCGTCACGAAGAACCGTTCGACATGAGCGCTCGTCAGTTTGCCGAACAACGACAGCAGCCACTGCACGAGGAGCCAGACGATACCGATGAACACGTGGGTACCGTGGAAACCAGTCAGGACGAAGAACGTCGTACCGAAGAGATTCGAAGTCAGCGTGAGTCCCTCGTGATAGAACGTGATGAATTCGTAGTACTGGCCGCCGAGGAAGAGAGCACCGAGCAAGATCGTCCCGAGGAGCCAACCGCGAAATCCGCGCATGTCTCCTCGCTCGAGCGCGGTGAGCGACATGACGATCGCGAAACTAGACAGGAGAAGGACGGCAGCCGAGACGGAGGTATACGGAATGTCGAGAACATCGCGTGGATAGGGAGGCTCGAAGTAGCGACCGCGATAGGCAAAATAAACCCAGATCAGCGAGACAAAGAACATGCAGTCGCTAGCCAGGAACGTCCACATCATCAACCGGTTATGCGAGATACCGGTCGTCGTGTGTTCACCAGCCGGGTGCGCCTGCGCCGTGACCGAGTGCCCCACCTCGCGATCCCTTCTCTTCAATGACCCGCACGAACCGAGACTCTGGGGCGGGTTCTCACCCGCCCCAGGCCGCCCTCCTCACGAGACGTGTGCCTCCTCGTGTTCGATCGCTGGCTCGAAATGCCAGCCGAGTAGACCGAAGAAGACGATGAGCGTCCCGAGTCCGACGATCGGGAATCCGAGCGGCCCGAGCGTCTCTGTGCCGTGCATGATCATACCGGCAGCCATCGCGGTCAATCCGGCCGATACGATCATCGGCCACCAAGACGGCTTGGGCAGATGCACGCCAGCTGGGAGCCCGTGACCCGGATTGTCCCGCTGGTCGAGCTTCGTTTCTCGCCGTTGCGTGACGTCGCTGACCGTCGGCGTATGATGTCCGTCGCCGTACTTTTCGATCCAATACGTGTCGCGCCCACGTACGGTGGGAATGACGGCGAAGTTGTACGCGGGAGGTGGGGAAGGAATCGTCCACTCGAGCGTACGGCCGTCCCAGGGGTCGGCCGGGGCTGTGGCGGGTTGACGCATGGTCTTGTAGACGTTGACGAGCAGCACAACCTGGGCGAGTCCGAGGATGAAGGCGCCGATGGTGATCACCAGGTTCCAGGTACCCCAACCGGTCTCGGCCGAATAGGTGAAGTACCGGCGCGGCATACCATCCAGGCCGACGAAATGCATGGGGAAGAACGTCAAATTCATGCCGATGAAGGTCAACCAGAAATGGAGCGTGCCGAGCCGCTCATCGAGCAAGCGCCCATACATCTTCGGGAACCAGTAGTAGGTTCCGGCCAGTAGCGCGTTCACGATCACGCCGAAGATGATGTAGTGGAAGTGTGCCACGATGAAGTAGGAGTCATGCTGCTGATAATCGAGGGGTACGGTCGCATGCATGACGCCGGTGACCCCGCCGACCATGAGGAGCCAGACGGCGGCGGTCGCGAACTTCATCGGTGTCTTGAAATCGATCGAGCCGCCCCACATGGTGGCGAGCCAGTTGAACACCTTCACTCCGGTCGGGATCCCGATCAGCATAGTCGACGCGGCGAAGAGTGCGTTAGGTACCGGGCCGAGGCCGACAGTGAACATGTGGTGAGCCCAGACGAAGAAACTCAGGAAGGCGATCGCCATCCCAGCGAAGATCACGAAGGGGGCGCCGAAGAGCGGCTTACGGGAGAATGTCGGCAAAATCTCGGAGATGATGCCCATCGGCGGCAGAACCAGGATGTACACCTCGGGATGACCGAAGATCCAGAACAAGTGCTGCCAAATGACGGGATCACCACCATGGACAGGGTTGAAGAAATTGGTATCGAAGAAACGATCGAACATGATCATGAAGAGACCGACAGTGAGTGACGGGAAGGCGAGAAGAATCAGAATCGCCGTGATAAAAACCATCCAGACGTACACCGGCATGCGCATGAGCGACATACCAGGCGCCCGCATGTTGACGATGGTGACGAAGAAGTTGAGCGCACCAGCGATCGAGCTAATCCCGAGTACTTGGAGGCTTAGGTTCCAGAAATCGAGTCCAGGACCCGCGGAGTAGAGACTACTGCTCGACAGAACCGCGTAACCAGTCCACCCAGCATCCGGCACATGTCCGAAGAGGAAGCTGGACCAGAGGAGGAGCGAACCGAAGAGGAACGACCAGTAGGAGAAAGCATTCAAGCGTGGGAAGGCGACGTCACGAGCACCGATCATGAGCGGCACAGCGATATTGAAGAAGGCGGCGTTCAATGGCATTGCGACCGCGAAAATCATCATCGTCCCGTGCATGGTCATAACTTCATTGTACGTTTTCGGCCCAAGAAAGTTCATGTTCGGTTGGGCCAGCTGGATCCGCATCAAGAGCGCCAGAAAGCCAGCGAGAAGGAGATAGATGATCGACGTCCAGTAGTACAGGATACCGATCTTTTTGTGGTCGACCGTCGTCAACCACTCCACCAGCGCGGAGCGCCGGTAGCCTGCCTGTTCCAGTCTGATCGCCGCTTCAGCCATCGGTGCCCTCCCACGTGCGGTTCCGCTCTGCCTGCGTCCGGGTCATTGTCGCGTTTCGTCTCGACGCTGCTCGACACCTGCTGTCCATAGCCACCTCCCGCTGCCAAGCTCGGGACGAGTTCATTTGAGCGAGAGAAGATATGCCACGATGGCATTGACCTCGTCGTTGGTCAAGAGCGTATTCTGCTCAGCCCGGATACGCCACCACTTCTCGCACATGATGGAATAGGGCTTGACATCGCAAGTCTGTGCGATCCAGCGATGCAGCTCGTCGGGCGTGTTATTGGTGAAGGCGCCGAGGACATGACGTTCCCCGATGAAGGCGAGATTGGGACCAACCGCGAGCGTCTTGTCGATCGGCGTCGCCGGATCATAGGTCGGTGAGACCTGGTGACAACCGGCACATCCCGCTTTCCCCTCGTAGAACTGCTTGCCGGTCGCTGCCAGCGTACCGGGTGCGGGCTCGGGAAGCGACTGACGATGCTTGGCGACCCACGCGTCGAACTCCTCCTGTGTCTGGACGACGACGCGGAATTGCATGTGCGCATGTTGCGCACCGCAAAGTTCGGCACATTGACCGTAAAAGACTCCAGTCTCTTCAGGTGTGAAGACCATCGTGTTCGCTCGACCGGGTACTGCGTCGACCTTCCCAGCGAGACGAGGTGGCCAGAAGGAATGAATGACATCGTGCGACGTGAGGGTCAGAACGACAGGCCTATCGACGACGAGGTGCAGGTCACCAGCGGTCACGATGCCGTATTCGGGGTAGCGGAACTCCCACCACCATCGGTGACCGATCACTTGGGCACGGAGCGCGTTGCTGCCGGGGCCAGGATCACGGTTCAATTCGAAGATCAGCCGAGTAGAAGGTACAGCGATAATTGCCAGGATGATCGCCGGGATCAGCGTCCAGGCGATCTCGAGGCGTTGATTGCCGTGCACCTGCGGTGGAATGCGCGTGTCACCGGGCTTCCGTCGAAAACGGACGATGTTGATCAGAATCCAACCAGTGACGAGGACGAAGACAACGATGACCAACCACCAGACGGGCGTGATGAAGAGATCCCAGATCAAGCGCGCTTGATCACCTGCTGGATCCGACGTGGAAGCGATCTTGCCACCGATGACACCGCAGCCGCTAATGAGAACGGTGATGAGCGCCAACAGTAGCATCACGAGAATCGACCGAGTAGCGGGTCGTGTAGCTTTCGGCTTCACTCGTTCCGCCCCTTCCCCGCAGCACCTCGCTCCGATGGGCCGCCTCGTCAGGCGACTCTCGACGACCATTCTACCGTGGATCGTGATAGCTGTCACGATTCGGGATCATCCTGCGAAGCATGTCGTTTTGCGACGAGTATGCTGCGCGGGGTCCTCTGTGGCAAGCGCACGGTGCGAGGAAAGAATGAGCGCGTCGGAGCGCTGTTTTTCGGTCTAGGACTCGGGCAGTGCAGCTCAGGCACCTATGCGAGGGTCGATCATTTCACGCTGAGAGCACCCATGCGTGGAAACCGTCCACTTTTTGAGAGAAGGATGGAAGGTTCGCTCCCGCAGAAGGTCCATGGGGCGTTTGGCTACCGTCTCTGTGCGTTCTTTGGTCCGAACTCGTCGGAGGCGCACTCCGTGGGAGCAGAGACTTGTCCGCACCGCGCGTGAAAGCGCGCGAGAGTTGTCCCGTCTGGCTTATCCGATTACACTACAAGATGAGCTGGTCAGTTCCGTCGCGTATCGACAAGTACAGCCGTGGAAAGGGGGCGCTGATGCCAGACGAAATCGGAACGGGCGCAGTCGGCGCGATCGAAGGGTTGCTCGTCGAAACCCGGCGCTTTCCGCCTCCGCCGGAGTTCGCGGCGCAGGCGAACATCAACGATCCGAGCGTATACGAGCGGGCACGTCGGGATCCGGAGGGCTTCTGGGCATCGATCGCTCGAGAGCTCGAGTGGGATCAACCATGGCAGACGGTCATGGAATGGAATCCCCCCTGGGTCAAGTGGTTCATCGGCGGCAAGCTGAACGCATCGGTCAATTGTGTCGATCGGCACCTGCGGGCAGGGCGGCGTACCAAAGCGGCGATCATTTGGGAAGGTGAGCCAGGTGACGAGCGGGTGCTGACCTACCAGGACCTGTATCGGGAAGTGAATCGCGTCGCGCTGGCGCTCAGGCAACTGGGGATTCAAAAGGGAGACCGAGTCGCCATCTACTTGCCGATGATCCCCGAGCTGCCGATCGCCATGCTGGCCTGTGCCCGCATCGGTGCACCGCATTCGGTCGTGTTCGGTGGTTTCAGCGCGGACGCACTGGCTGACCGAATCAATGACTGCCAGGCCAAACTGCTGATCACAGCTGACGGCGGTTACCGGCGGGGTCGAGTCGTCCCGCTCAAGGAGACGGCAGACCGAGCGCTCGAGCGGTGCCCGAGCGTGGAGAAGGTCCTCGTCGTACGACGGATCGGTGAGAGCCACCCAGTAACCATGCAGGCGGGGCGCGACCTCTGGTGGCATGAGGTGCTGGTCGGGATTCGCGAGCAGTACTGTCCTCCCGAATCGTTGGACAGTGAGCATCCGCTGTATATCCTCTACACCTCGGGTACCACCGGAAAACCGAAGGGACAGCTTCACACCACTGGCGGTTATCTCACGGGGGTGTACATCACCTCGAAGTGGGTGTTCGATCTCAAACCGGACGATATCTACTGGTGCACGGCCGACATCGGCTGGGTGACTGGCCACAGCTACATCGTGTATGGTCCGCTCGCCAATGGTGCGACGGTAGTCATGTACGAGGGCTCACCGGATTGGCCGGACAAAGATCGCTTCTGGGACATCGTGGAGCGGCGGCACGTGACGATTCTGTACACATCGCCCACGGCGATCCGCCAGTTCATGCGTTGGGGACCGGAATATCCCGCGCGGCACGATCTCTCGAGCTTGCGGCTGCTGGGAACGGTCGGGGAGCCGATCAATCCTGAGGCCTGGATGTGGTATCACGAGCATATCGGTCGTGGGCGTTGCCCGATCGTCGATACCTGGTGGCAAACCGAAACCGGGATGATCTTGATCACGCCGCTTCCTGGTCTCACGACGACCAAGCCCGGTTCGGCGACGCTGCCGTTCCCCGGTATCGAGCCCGACATTCTCGATGAGGCAGGCAACCCAGTTCCCACTGGTCAAGGTGGTTATCTCGTCATTCGCCGGCCTTGGCCCTCGATCTCCCGCACGTTGTGGGGCGACCCGGATCGCTACGTCAAGACCTACTTCTCGAAGTACGGGCCGTCGATCTACGTGACGGGAGACGGCGCCAAGCGAGACGAGGACGGTTACTACTGGATCTTGGGGCGGGTCGATGACGTTCTGAACGTGGCTGGCCACCGCTTGGGGACGATGGAACTGGAGAGCGCGCTGGTCGGGCATCCGGCGGTCGCCGAAGCGGCGGTGATCGGTGTGTCGCACGAGATCAAGGGGCAGGTGCCGGTGGCCTTCGTGAGTTTGCGGGCTGGCTATGCACCCAGCGACTCACTCGCTGAGGAGTTGCGGCGCCATGTCGCGGAGGTTATCGGTCCGATCGCTCGCCCGGAGCGGGTGATCTTCGTCGCTGACTTGCCCAAGACGCGCAGTGCCAAGATCATGCGTCGACTCCTCCGCGATATCGCCGAGGGGCGGATGTTGGGCGATACGACGACACTGACCGATCCGATCGTGGTGGAGGAAATCAAGCGCACCTGGATCGCCGAGCACGGCGAGCAAGAATGACAACGACGACGAGGATGCGTTGCGACGGCGGGACGGTAGGTCCCGCCGTCGCCCATGAATGACTGGAGAGGTGTGTCGTGGCGACTCCGGTTATCGTCGCAGCGGTGCGCACTCCGATCGGCCGCTTCGGGGGTGTTTTCAAAGATTTGCCGGCCTGGCAGTTGGGAGCCAGTGCGATCGCTGGCGCACTGAGCCGTGTCGGCCTGGAACCGGAAACCGTCGACGATGTCATCATGGGCAATGTGCTCCAGGCTGGGCAAGGGATGAATCCGGCCCGGCGGGCGAGCATGACTGCTGGATTGCCGGACAGCGTTCCCGCCGTCACTGTCAATATGGTGTGCGGCTCGGGATTGCGGGCAGTCGTCATGGCGGCGCAGGCTATCGCGCTCGGCGAAGCCCAGATCGTCGTCGCGGGTGGTATGGAAAGCATGTCACAGGCGCCGTACCTTCTAACCGGTGCTCGCTTCGGTTATCGACTGGGGCATGGGACACTGGTCGACTCTTTGCTAGCGGAAGGCCTCACCGATGCTTTTCACGACTGTCACATGGGTATCACCGCCGAGAATATCGCTCAGGAGTATGGAATCGGCCGTGAGGAACAAGATCGCTACGCTGTGGAAAGCCAACGGCGAGCTGCTCTCGCCTGGGAAACTGGAGCCTTTGCTGACGAGATCATCCCGGTAGAAGTGTCCGGTCGGCAAGCACCGGAGTTCGTGACGAGGGACGAGCATCCGCGCCCCGAGACGACGTTGGAAGGGCTCCGTCGCCTGCGACCAGCGTTCGATCCTGGGGGGACCGTGACGGCCGGCAATGCCTCGGGTATCAACGATGGTGCTGCTGCACTCGTCGTCATGGCCGAAGAACGGGCGCGCGCTCTGGGACTCGAGCCGCTGGCCCGCATTCGTTCCTGGGCATGGGCTGGTGTGCCGCCGCGCGTCATGGGTCTCGGGCCGATTCCAGCCTTGCGCCAGGCGCTCGCGAGGGCGGAACTGACGATCGAGGATCTCGACCTGTACGAGATCAACGAGGCGTTTGCCGTGCAGGTATTAGCTGTGCAAAGGGAGCTGGGACTGGATCCGCAGCGGCTCAACATCCATGGCGGAGCGATCGCGCTAGGCCATCCGATCGGAGCGAGTGGTGCTCGCATCCTGGTTACGCTCGTGCATGCGCTCCGACGCACCGGAGGGCGATACGGTGCTGCCGCGCTGTGTATCGGTGGAGGTATGGGAATCGCGATGATCGTCGAACGTCGGTGAGCTGCGGAGAAGCGGCTCACACCGGCTCCAGGAGACCATCCTTCAAGCGGAAAAGGGGCAATGACGAGAGGACTGGAGTCTCGAGAACATCGGAATCGGCAGCCGTGAGAATCAACTGGGCTGGTAGTGCCGAGAGCGTTGCCAAAAGATGCGCTCGATGCTTCTGATCGAGTTCGGACAGTGCATCGTCGAGAAGCAGGACAGGCCAGTCGTCGGTGACACGGTGGATCACGGCGATCTCGGCGAGTTTGGCAGCGATCACGGCTAATCGCTGCACGCCGCGTGAGCCGAAAGCGGTGAGAGGCTCCCCACCCAGCAGGAACTCGACATCGTCGCGATGCGGCCCGACGAGGGTACTGCCGCGCCGCAGCTCGTCGGGTCGAAGCCGTTCCAGCGTCTCGCGGTATCGTGCTCCCACGATCACCTGAGCGTCGGCGACTTCCCGACTGGCCAGTTCGCTGAGGAGGCTCTCCGAAAGATCGATCGAGGGAAGATAGCTCGTCGTCAACACCTGTGCCCGAGCATCGAGCGCCTGGAAATGATCGCTGAGTCGTGGTCCCCACTCTGCGAGAAAGCGGAGTCGCGCGACGAGGATATACGCTCCGTACACGACCAACTGTTCGTCCCAATACGCAAGCTGCTCGTCAGCAGCGCGCCGATCTAAATCGGCTAGGGATTTCAAGAGACTGTTCCGCTGCTCGAGAATGCGCGTGTAACGAGCGAGAGCACGCAGATATCCTCGGTCGATCGTCGAGAGGATCGTGTCCAGATACCGTCGTCGCTGCTGTGGGCTTCCTGTCACCAGTTCCAGATCTTCCGGCGAGAAAAGAACGACTCGCAGCGTGCCGACGAACTCAACGGCGCGGAGAGGGCGTCCATCCCGGCGATACAGCTTTCTGACGATGCCGCTGGCGGGGTCGACCATCAGTACGATTTCCACGGTGTTCCGTCCGGCTTCCGTGAAGAGTTCGGCTGCGAGGCGAGCATAGGGGGGAATGCCGAGTTCGCTGCCGCTCGATCGGTGAACGAGATGACGCTCGAGCGAGGCGCGGAACGACTTGGTCGTGGCGAGCATGGAGAGCGCCTCGATGAGGCTCGTCTTACCGGAGCCGTTCGCGCCGACGAGGCGTAGTCCGCGATCCGGGAGAACGAGATGGAGGTGGCGAAAGCAGCGGAACTCTTCGAGTTCCAAGGTCCTGACCAGCATGGAGTTCCTCGCCTGTGTCAGAACAGGCGGGTCTGCAATGGCGGGCGGGATCGTGTCGCTGCACTCAACGTGGTCATGCAGCACCGATGACCATCGGCATCACGACATGGACGAACGACTCGTCGCCGACCAACCGGAAGACGCCCGCAGCGTTGGGTGTCGTCATCTCGAGCGCGATCTCGGTGGCCTTGGTGACGGACAAGACGTCCGTCAGGTAGCGCCCGTTGAAGGCGATGGTCGCCTCCGGACCGTCGACCCGCGCTGGAAGGATGTCCTCGGTATCGCCGGCATCGGCAGCCTGAGCGGAAACGGTCAACGAGCCGGGGTCGAGTTCGGAATCACCCGGTGCGATGTGCAACTTGACTACCTCGTTGTTGGATTGCGCGAAGATTTTGGCTCGACGGGCAGCTGCGAGGAACGATTCCCGGTCGACCGTCACCCGGGTGCGCCATTGCTTCGGGATGATCTGACGGAACTCGGGAAAGGTTCCGTCGATGAGTCGGGAAAGGAACTCGAGTCGACCACTGCGCGCTAGGAGCTGGCTGCGGTTGGGTGTAACGAGGAGGTGGACCATTTCCTCACCATCGCTGAGGACCCGAGCGAGTTCACCGAGAGCTCTCGCGGGCACGATGATGGCCAAGTCCGTCGCAGCGGGCTGTTGCAGGGCCAGCGAGCGAACAGACAGCCGGAAACCGTCAGCGGCGGCTAATGTCAACTCCGTGCCGCGAAACTCGAGCAGCACACCGGCGAGGACTGGCCGACTGTCATCGGTGGCCGCTGCGAAAACGACCTGGCTGATCGCTTCTCGGAGACCCTCGACCGGCACGGTCGCGGTCGGCGGCTGGTCACCGATGCGCGGCAGACTGGGGAAGTCTTCGGCTGGGATGCCAGGGATGCGTGCCTTGGAGGTTCCGCATGTGACGCGGAGATCGTTGCTGCCCGTCGTGTTGGACAGGATCACGTCCTGCTTGGGAAGACTTCCAATAAATTCGGTAAAGACATCGGCTCGCACACTGAGTTGGCCGGGATCAGTGACCTCTGCTGGGAAACTGACGCTCAGGGCGATCTCGAGATTGGTCGCGGTGATGCGGAGATTCCCTTCGTCGGCGGCGAGGAGGACATTACTCAACACTGGCAGGGTCGAGCGCCGTGCGACGGCACGCGACACTTGATGCAGGGCTCGCTCGAGTTCGCTCTGTGGACACCTGAGCTGCACGGACTGCTCCTCCCCGCTGTTCGTACACCCACCTGCCGGAATTATACAGGCCCTTCCTCGATCGGGTATGAGGAGATCGCGATGGGGTAACCCGAGGAATCGAGCAGTCGTTTTTCCAGTGCCTCCCGAATCGGGTCTCCCTTGCGAGGGTTTCGATACTCCTCGGCGGGCAAGCGTCGGGCGTGACGCGTGGGCGGTGAAGCCATTTCTGCATCCGCGTCAAACGGAGACGCGATCCCGGCGAGGCGCGGCGGAAGCGAAGTGCGATCACGAGATCGGCACCAGTGGTGCAGACAGGATACGAAAAGTGAATTCTCTGCGCCGACATGGCATCAGTCATCGTCTTTATGAATGTTGATCGAGGTCAGGTCTCCAGGCGATGATCACAGCGTTGGGGCGGGAAGAGTCGTCCACGTGCTCGGCCAATTGGATCAGCGCCGGTTCTCGGCTCACCGAGAGACCAGCGAGTCACCGACCGACGACCTGCATTGGTCCAGGCGAGGCGGACTGGCGAGTGCTCACCTTGACGGCACGATCCGTCTGCGGTAAGATCAGTACAGATGTTCGTGTATCGGAGAGGAACGAGCGACATGGCGAACGAATTGAAGGAGCGATCCACTTTCGAGCCCTCGAAGTACCTCACCAAGGTCAATGGTCACGATTACTTGGAGGTGAAGTGGCGCCTGCTCTGGTTCCGCACGGAACATCCCGACGGGGAGATCGAGACGGAACTCGTCGAGCACCGGGACGGAGTGGCGGTTTTCCGCGCGCGTGTTCGGGTGCCAGGGGGTGGTTCGGCGACTGGTTGGGGAAGCGAGTCGGCCGATGATTTTGCCGATTACCTAGAAAAGGCGGAGACGAAAGCCCTCGGTCGTGCATTGGCGGCGCTCGGTTACGGGACACAGTTCTGCCCGGACTTCGAGTTCGGTGCTGCTGAACAGCGTGTCGTGGATACTCCCATCGATAGCCGGCGGCTCGGTTGGCGGCGCGCGGAGGGTGGTCGAGTGACTCCACGGCAACTGGAGTATCTGCGCGATATGGCGCGCCGGCTCGGTATGAGCGAAGAAGAGTTGGAAGCGCGGGCGCAGGAGCAGTTCGGAACGAGCTTGGCTGATCTGGGGCGGCAGGAAGCGTCAGCCTTGATCGAGAGCCTGCGGCAACGCCGGAGCGTGCACGAGGCAGCCTGAAGAGGGCTTGCTACTGACTGCGATCCATGTTTCGTTTCCCCCTGGGATCGATCCGTGTCCCAGGGGGAACGTTCGTTTCGTGAGGGGAAGCGATGAAGGATTTGGAGCAGCTGAGGGCTCGCCTCCCGGTCTTGCGTGACGTAACCTATCTCAATACCGGAACGATGGGTGTGATGGCGGAACCGGTGCTCGAACAGTACGTCGAGGCGCTGCAGCGTGTCGAGCAGTTCGGTCATGCTCGGTGGGACGAGATGTGGTCGGCGGCCGCGGCTGCCCGACAGCGAGTAGCTGAACTCGTGGGTGCTGGCTTGGAGGAGATCGCCTTCACCGGCAACAATACAGATGGGCTGGCTCTCGTCCTCGCGAGCCTACGATGGTCAGCGGGTGATCGAATATTGACCAGTGATCAGGAACATCCAGCCTTGCTGCTCCCTCTCAGCGCGGTGAGCCGCCGACACGGGGTTACCGTACATCAGTTCACCATCTGCAGCACGCCAGAAGAAACGATTGCCTCCTTCGCTGAGCGATTGGAGGAACTGCGCCCCCGGCTCGTTGCCTTCAGCCATGTCTCCTGTGAAACCGGTGTGCGTCTACCGGTCGAACGACTGGTGCCGATGGCGCGCGAGTATGGGGCGCTCGTGTTGCTCGATCTCGCGCAATCGGTCGGCCAATGCCGAGTGGATCTCCGGCTGCTCGGGGTCGATTTCGCGGCGGGCAATGGGCACAAGTGGCTGCACGGACCGAAAGGAACCGGTTTCCTTTTCGTGCGACGGGATCTGCTGGATCTGCTCGAACCCCCCTTGGTCGGGGATGGAGCGGTCGAACCAGCTTTCGAGCGGACGACCGCCTGGTTGGAGGGGTGGCGCTTCCGGTCGGATGCGCGGCGCTTCGAGTTCGGGACGAGAAACCCCGCTCCATGGATCGGGCTCACGGCGGCGATCGACTATCTGGAGGCGATCGGCTGGGACGCGATCGAGCGCCATCAACGCATGCTGGTACGCTGGTTGCACGAGCGGATTTCCGCGATTCCAGGGGTTCGCTGGTACTCGGCGCTCGATCCGGCGTATGGAAGCGGGATGGTGACGCTCGGGATGAGCGGGAGGGACGGTGAAACGCTCAATCGCGTTCTCTGGGAGCGCTTCCAGATCGTCCAGCGACGTGTAATGGTACCGAGCGGCGTCCGCGTCTCCTGTGCCTACTTCACCTCGTTCGAGGATCTCGAAAAGTTGGCGAGCGCACTCGAGCAGCTCGCCGTGCGAACTGCGGGGGTCAGAGGATGAGCATCGCGTCGCCGAAGCTGTAGAAGCGATAGCGTTGTCGGACGGCTTCTCGATACGCCTCCAGAATCAGTTCGCGACCGGCGAAGCTCGCAACGAGCACGATGAGGGTGCTGCGGGGCAAGTGAAAATTAGTAATGAGCGCGTCGACCACGCGCCAGTGATAACCGGGATAGATGTAGAGGTCAGTCCACCCACTGATGGGACCCTCGCTGTCACCTGCCAGCGCATCGGCGATCGATTCGAGGGTGCGGGCAGCTGTCGTGCCCACGGCAACGATCCGGTGGTTCGCAGCACGAGTTTCTCTAATCAGCGAAACCGTCTCCGCTGGCACCGAGTACCACTCCGCATGCATCTTGTGTAAGCGGACGTCGATAACTTCGATCGGCTTGAAGGTACCGATTCCGATGTGAAGGGTAAGCGGCGCGATGCGGATTCCTCGTTGGCGCAGCTCGTCCAGCAGTCGCTCCGTGAAATGAAGCCCAGCAGTCGGTGCTGCAACCGATCCGGGATGCGTCGCATAGATCGTTTGGTAGCGTGCCGGGTCGGACAGCGGACGGTGAATATACGGTGGGAGCGGCACGTGCCCAAAGGCGTCCAAGCGTTCGGCGATGCAAGGATCCAGCTCGACGATGACCTGGCCGCCCGAGCGGCGCTCGCGGATGCGCAGGGGTGCTGGCTGAACGAACTGTGGATCCCGTGGGTGGATCGTGATCGTCTCTCCTGGGCGCAGTTTCCGAGCCGGGCGGGCGAGCGCGAGCCAAACGGTGGTTCCTTCCAGCGGTTGGACTAAGAGGATCTCGACTTTCCCTCCGGTCAGGCGGTGACCCAAGAGGCGGGCTGGGAGCACCCGCGAGTCGTTGACGATCAAGAGATCTCCCGGATCGAGGAGGGAGGGAAGTTCACGAAAGATGCGATGCTCGATCGAGTGTGTCGCTCGGCGAACGACCATCAGCCGGGCCGCATCGCGCGGCTCGATCGGCTCCTGCGCGATCAGTTCCTCGGGAAGCTCGTAATCGTATTCATGAAGAGAGAGTGCCAGTTCCTCAGGCATCGCTGGATCTCTCGGACGTGCTCTGCTCGAAGTGTATTGCGAGCTGCAACCGGTTCTCTGGATAAGTGAGTCCGAGGTGCTCGTAGGCCCGACGGGTGGCGATCCGTCCTCGCGGGGTGCGTTGAAGGAACCCGAGCTGGAGGAGATACGGCTCGTAGACGCTTTCGATCGTATCCGGTTCCTCACTGGTCGCAGCCGCTAATGTCTGGATACCGACTGGACCACCATCGAATTTCTCAACCAGAGTCCGAAGGATGAGGCGGTCGATGTCATCGAGACCGAGTTCGTCGACGGCGAGCCGATCGAGGGCCAGGCGAGCGAGTTCTCGGGTGATCGTGCCGTCCCCAATGACCTGGGCATAGTCGCGCACACGCTTGAGGAGGCGAATCGCGATACGGGGTGTACCGCGACCTCGCCGGGCGATCTCCTCCGCGCCATCAGAGGTAATAGGTACCTGGAGGATGCGGGCGGCACGCTCGACGATAGCCTGCAGCGCTGAGGTATCGTAAAAGTCCAGTCGATAGGTTGCGCCGAAGCGATCACGCAGTGGGGAGGTGAGCAGTGCGAGTCGCGTGGTCGCCCCCACCAATGTAAAGCGCGGGAGCGCAAGACGGACACTGCGTGCTGCTGGACCTTTGCCGATGACCAGATCGACCGCAAAGTCTTCCATCGCCGGGTAAAGGATTTCTTCGACCAGTCGGTTGAGACGATGGATTTCGTCGATGAAGAGGACATCTCCGGGACGGAGATTGGTCAGAATGGAGACCAGATCGCCCGGACGCTCGATGGCTGGACCGCTGGTGATACGGAGGTTGACTCCCATCTCCGCGGCGATGATACCGGCGAGCGTCGTTTTGCCGAGTCCTGGAGGACCATAAAAGAGAAGATGATCGAGTGGTTCACCACGCTCTTGGGCGGCTCTGATGGCGATGGCGAGGCTTTCCTTGACGCGATCCTGCCCAATGTACTCGGCAAGACGACGCGGGCGCAAGGTCTCCTCGAGATAGTGCTCGCTGGAGGTCGGCTGTGGTGCGACGATGCGTGGCTCGTTCATCGCTCATCCCTCTATGAGGATACCAGAGACAAGAACAGGCGTTCGTCTCAAGTGCCAGGTGCCTCTGGCAATTCCGCTTCCTCAACGAGAAGGATAGGAATGCCGTCTTCGATCGGATAGCGGCGCTGGCAGGTGCGACAGATCAAACGGTCGTTGGCCAGGACGAGTTCACCATGACAGGCCGGGCAGGCGAGGATCGCGAGCAGTTCCGGGTCGATGATCGGTTGCGTCTCGGCCATGTGCTCTGCTCCGTTCGTGTTGCTGACATGCATCTTACCAGGCCGTTGAGGAAGAAGCCGGCGGCAATGAGTGTTCGCGGACGCTTCGCACGTCGTGCGGCCTACTGGCGCGGTAGCTTCTTCGGGAGTGGTCAGGCGGGCACTTTTGGGTGGGACCGAGGCTAGTGAACTGGCTCAGGCTCGGCAGCTGGTGAGACGATCCTGCTGGTGGAAGGTGGACAGCTCTCGGTCGTTGCAGGCTCGGTTGCGGCGGCTGGCAACGCTCCGGTCGAGACGAATCACGGGCGGACCAGTAAGCGAGTGTATACGGTGGTTCGCCCGAGACGGCTTCCCGTTCGAGAAGCGAGGAGAGATGGGAGACCCGGCCTGGAGCTACTGTGCTGGTCGGTGAGCATGTCTCACACGAAAGAACAAGCGCTCCGGTACGAGACCGGAGCGCTGGGGTGCCTCACGGGGCTCGAACCCGTAACCACTGGATCCACAGTCCAGCGCTCTGCCAATTGAGCTAGAGGCACCATATGAGAAAAAGGCGAGCAATGCCGAGCGAGTAAGCCGAGTTCTGTTCTAGGCGGTCATCTCTCTCGCCCGTGTCGTGCACGGACGGTCGCTTCGTCACCTCCGCGACTGCTCTCATCCTCGGGCCTCGGCGAGCAACCTGCTAGCGGCCCGATCGGAGATTGCTGCAGGGAGGATTGCCCTTTTCACCCCGGGACGACCCCGGTCATCGTCTCTGTTGCTCTCACGCTGGGTCATCCAGCGTGCCGATCTGGACTGTCAGCGGCGCCGGTCTCCGCTGCCCTGGGTTGACCCCAGGCACCCCGCTCTATGCAGCTCGGACTTTCCTCTGGTGCTCACCGCACCAGCGACCGCCCTGCCCGGCATCGCTCACGGGAACGCAGGCGTTCCCGGACCGGCGGTGCCGAAGGGGAGATTTGAACTCCCACGGGGTTACCCCCACTACGCCCTGAACGTAGCGCGTCTGCCAGTTCCGCCACTTCGGCCCGTCGAGCGGTTGCCCGCTCACAGCTCATAATATAGCATCACGCGGGTCGCACTCGCAAGGGTTTCCAGCCGGTACCGCGAGCCTAACGCCTCTTCCCTGCACGGGCCGCTCGTGGCATCGGCCACGAGCCTCGTGCGACAGTCGTCTCGAGATTGCCTCACTATTCAGTTGGCGGGCAGGCGCATCGCTTGTCTGATTCAAGGTCTTACGGTTCGGCATGGTACAGGAGAGCCGAGCGCCGAGCGAGCCGTTCACTGGATCGGCTACTCGAAAGGGACTCGAGAGCTGGTTGTCTCGCACGAGAGCCATCTCACCAGGCAGCGCGAGAGGAGCCGATGGTTCCGTGCTCCACCAGGCAGGCACGTGGTCGTTGGCCGCTCACTCGGTCAAATGCCCTTGCTCCTCGTAATAGTCGATCCGGCGCGCTGACACGATGGCCTGAATCTCTTGCATGCTCATCCCGAAGCGGTGCAAAGTGTGACGAACCATTTCTAGACCAGCTTCGAAACTGGGGTGCACGACTTCGGTGGCCCCAGCCTCGACCAAGCGCGCCACGAAGGCTCGCCGGTCGGCTCGCGCGATGATGTCGAGGGTTGGATTGAGTGTCCGGGCGAGCCGCACAGCAGCTTCGGCAGCAAAGGCATCGGGGACAGCAACGACGAAGACGCGCGCGGTCGTGATGTGCGCCGCCAAGAGGACCTGCTCGTTCGCGACGTCACCATAGATCGCCTGGATCCCCAGGCGACGCAAGTCGCGCACCAAGACGGGATCGCGATCGATCACCACGAAGCGAAAGCGTCGGCGTTGGAGCACTCGCCCCACTTCGCGGCCAGAGCGGCCGTAACCGGCGATCACGACATGACCGCGCAGCGGCGGACTCGAGGAAGCACTGAAATCGATCTCATGGAGCGCTGTCGGGCGACCGACCAAGCGGAGCGGCGGCTCGAGCAACCAACGTGCTCGCTCCGTCAGCGTCAAGAGAAGCGTATTGAGCAGGAGCGAGCCGATTGCAGCACCGATCATCGCGTTGTAGATGGTGTGGTCCAGAATACCGACCCGCAACCCGAGCAGACCGAGCACGAACGAGAATTCACCGATCTGCGCGAGAAAGGCTCCCGAGCGGAGAGCGACGGTCGGTGAGTAACCCAAGAACGCGACCACCGCTGCCGCCAGGAACCCCTTGATCACGGTCACGACGATCAAGATGGCGAACGCGATTGGCCAGGACTGGAAGAGTGCAATCGGGTCCGCGAGAAGGCCGAGTGCGGCGAAGAACATGACCCCGAAGACATCACGGAGCGGCAGAATTCCACCGAGAACTTGATAGGAAAACTCGGATTCGGATACGACGATGCCGGCCAGAAAAGCTCCGAGAGCGAACGAGAGGCCGGCCCATTCGCTCCCCAATGCCGTGCCGATAGCCAGAAGGACGACCGCTAGGAGGAAAAGTTCCCGACTGCCGACACGTGCGATCTGAAACAGCAACCAGGGGACGATACGTACTCCGAGGACCGCGATCGTCAGCAGCGCGACGACGGCGAGCGCGATCGATTTCCCGAGGCTGAGGACGACGTCCACCGGATCGGAACCGACGAGCGCGGGAATGATCGCGACCAACGGCACCACTGCGATGTCTTGCGCGAGCAAGATCGCGGCGGTCGGGCGTGCGGCTGGTTGGTTCAAGGTGCCACGTAGTTCCATGAGGGTGAAACCGATCACCGAACTGGAGATCGCTGAGAGTTCAGCGAGCACGAACGCTTGTGCGGTGGTGAGGCCCAATGCGCGAAAGATGAGGAATGCAACGATCAGCGTGAGGCCGATCTGCAGTAGTCCCCCACGAACGACGATACGACGTAACTCGATCAACTCACGAAAAGAAAAATGGACGCCGAGCGAGAACATGAGAAAACTTACACCGAAGTCAGCGAAGGCTTGCATGATCGCCGGATCGATGTGCTGGCCCTTCAGAAGGCGACCGAGCAAGAGTCCAGCGACGAGGTAGCCCATGATGACGGGCTGCCGCAGCCGGGCGAACACCAGACCGAACAGGACGGCTGCGGCGACGACGATCAAAAAGACGAAGAAAATGACTTCGCGTTCCACGCGTTTTGCCTGTTCACTCCCCCGTCCGGGCGCTCTGATCGTCAGCGCGCCTCATCTCGAGTGCGCAAAACGGCATCGTACTACAGTTTCGCCTCGGGGCGCTAGGGTACCGGGGCACGGTGTCACGAACGAGGAGAATCGGCAAGGCGACTGTTCTCGAGGCGAGATACTGGGACGGTCGAGACGAGCGTTTCCGCTGGCGGCTCGACAGCTGTTTCCGATCGCACTCGCTGTCGAAGCGGTCACGCCGCACGATCGGCACATGCCACGTAAAAGCGTGCGGAGCACCGTCGACGTGAGAGCCCATGCCGCCGGTGCTCGTCGGTCGTGTTGAGGCCTGGCAGCGCACCAGGAGTCGCTCCTTGACGCCAGCGTGACCGCGCTCCATACTAGTGTACGTACACCGCGTTGTGGCCATGGAGGCCTATGTTGCTCTCCGGTAGAATCGGGACGCGGATGAGTTCGCCAGTAATCGTTCGTGCTCGGAAACGACTACCAGCCGGAGAGCAGGGAGATCGAGAGCGATGCAGAGCAGCGAGATCCGTCGAGCATTCATCGAATTCTTTGCCGAGCGTGGCCATGTTCAGGTGCCGAGTTCGTCGTTGATTCCGTCGGATCCTACCGTCTTGTTGACGACAGCCGGTATGCAGCAGATGGTGCCCTATTTCCTGGGTTTGGAGCGACCGCCGCATACGCGACTGACGTCGATCCAGAAGTGTTTCCGCACCGTCGATATCGATGAGGTAGGAGACGAAAGCCATCTCACCTTCTTCGAGATGCTGGGAAACTTTTCGATCGGTGACTACTTCAAGGCGGAAGCGATCAGCTGGGCTTGGGAATTCCTGACCAAGTGGCTCGGCGTTCCAGCCGAACGCTGGTATCCGACGGTGCATCCGGATGATGACTTCTCTTACCAGTATTGGCGAGACCGGATCGGTGTGCCACCTGAGCGGATCTTCAAGCTGGAAGACAATTGGTGGGGGCCGGTGGGAACGACGGGACCGAACGGACCGGACTCCGAGATCCATTACGATCGGGGTATGGAGTATGGCTGTGGGCGTCCAGAGTGCGGTCCAGGGTGCGACTGTGGGCGCTTTCTGGAGACCTGGAATCTCGTCTTCATGGAGTTCTATAAGGAGCCGGACGGGACGCAGCGCCCTCTTCCGCGTAAGAACATCGACACCGGGATGGGACTGGAACGGATCTCGTTGATCATGCAGGGGGTCGGATCGGTTTTCGAGACCGATCTCTTTTACCCGATCTTGAGTGAAGCAGCGACCATTGCTGGTGTTCGCTATAAAGAACAGGCGCGTGTCGACCGCTCGCTCCGCGTTATTGCCGATCATGCGCGCGGCGTCACGTTCTTGGTCGGAGATGGAGTATTTCCCAGCAACGAAGGGCGCGGGTATGTGCTGCGCCGTGTGTTGCGGCGTGCGGTTCGGCATGGGCGGCTCCTGGGGATCGAACGACCGTTCCTCAGCCAACTGGTCGATGTCGTCATCGAGCTCTTTTCTCCCTACTATCCGAACTTAAGCGAGCAACGAGAGCGTATACACCGTGTCATTCGTCACGAGGAGGAGCACTTCCAGCGTACGCTTGCGGCTGGTCTCTCGCGTTTCGAAGCGCTTTTGGATCAGCTTCAACGGAGCGGTGAGCAGGTGCTACCCGGTGATGAGGCCTTCCGTCTTTATGATACATATGGTTTTCCGTTGGAACTGACCGAGGAATTGGCGCGCGAGTCCGGCTTTACTGTCGATCGGGCGGGGTTCGAGCGAGCCTTGGAGCGGCAACGAGAGCTGAGCCGGGCCAGTGTGGGGCGTTTCGCCGATACGCAGCGGCAAAGAGCCGAGTTGTATGCCCGATTCTCGGAGCGCCCCACGGAGTTCGTCGGCTATGACCACCTGGAAACGACGGCGACCATCGTCGGCGTTCTCGGTTTGAGCGAGTTGCGACAGGAAGCCGAGGCGGGAGAGGAGATCGAGCTGATTCTCGATCGAACACCCTTCTACGGGGAAGCGGGTGGCCAGGTCGGTGATACGGGAGAGATGGTTGCCGAAACGGGAATCGTTATCGTGGAGGATACGCAACGACCGACTCCCGAATTGATCGTGCATCGAGGTCGTGTGCGAGAAGGCTATATCCGTGTCGGCCAGTCGGTGCGGGCGATCGTGGACGCAGAGCGACGAGCCGCTGTCCGCCGCAACCACACGGCGACGCACCTGCTGCATGCCGCGCTGCGTCGGGTACTCGGCGAGCATGCAGTCCAGGCTGGTTCGTTGGTCGCGCCCGATCGCTTGCGCTTCGACTTTTCCCACCATGAAGCGGTTGGCCCTGAGCAGTTGCATCGGATCGAAGAGTTGGTGAACGAGCAGATCGTGCGTGATCTGCCGGTCGAGGTGCGTTACCTTCCATTACGTGAGGCTTTAGCGGAGGGAGCGATCGCACTGTTCGGCGAGAAGTACGGGGATACCGTTCGCGTGGTTTCGATCGACGGCTTCAGCAAGGAGCTGTGTGGCGGGACACATGTTTCCCACACTGGAGAGATCGGCACATTCCTGATTACCGACGAGACGAGTGTGGCCAGTGGTATCCGCCGGATCGAGGCGGTGACAGGTCTTGCGGCAGCGCGACTCGCCCGCGCGCTGATCGATGTCGCGGAAGAGGCAGCCCGGCGTCTCCATGTGGCTGCAGAACAGGTTCCAGACGCGATCGAGCGACTACAGCAGCAAGTCCGCGAGCAGCAGCGCGAAATCGAGCGGCTCGCTGCTGATTTGGCCGCAGCACGATTGGCTCCGCTGGTCGAGCGTGCGGGTCGGATCGACGGCTTCCGGGTCGTCAGTGCGCGGATCGAAGTTCCTTCGCTGGACGTGTTGCGACGCGTCGGCGATCGCTTGCGCGATGCGATCGGTTCCGGTGTCGTCATCCTGGGTACGGCGATCGAGAACCGCCCGACGATACTCGCGATGGCGACCCCGGATGCGGTGCAGCGGGGAGTGCATGCAGGACGGGTCGTCCAGGCAGTGACTCCGTTGCTGGGAGGCCGCGGTGGCGGTCGACCGGATATCGCTCAAGGGGGCGGTTCAGATGTGTCTCGGCTCGACGAGGCCTTGGCGGCGGCTCGGGGTGAGGTCGAGCGACAACTTCGGAACAGCACGGGTTGATCTGCTGTTCGAGTGGTCGGTCGCCCGCCGCGTGGAATCGAAAACAGGGCGGATGAGGAGGTGCAGTGGTGTGGCGACCGACCGAGCGACCGCGCGAGCGGAGTAATCTACTGGCCACAGGAGCCCCTGGAACAGGGAATAGGCGCACGAGCGAGGTTTTTGACGGGACCGCGGAACTCGGCACGCATCAACCCGCTGGACCCGGTCCGGCATACGTCGGATCGTTGGGAGGGCGGGGGAGAGCCGTCTCGGCGTCGGGTGCGCGGCTGGCCACTGGGGTGCTTGCTCCGACCGAGAAGGCAGTCGAAGGACGGCCTCGCGGCCGGCGGATGGACGGAGGCAGCACCGGGTCGCGTCTGACATGGGCGTTTGCCGGGTTGCTCGTTGTTGCTGCTCTGGTCGCTGTCGTCGGTCTGACGGCAGCATTGGTACCAGCGGCGACGATCCGGATCACGCCAGCGATCGAGCAGCGCGAGGTGACGATGACCTATGCGCTCGAGCCTTCGAGCGCGGTCGATTGGGTGGCACCGAGTCGACTGGTGTCGGTTCCCATCGAGGTGAGAGCGGAGCGCGCGACCACTGGAGAAAAGCAGGTGCCGGACGGTACGGCACGCGGGCGGGTTCGGTTCGTCAATGCATCGTTGCAACCGGTGCAGGTCAGCGCTGGCACGCGGTTGACCGGGACGAACGGAGTCGCGTATCACCTTGCGGAGGACGTCATCGTCCCTGCTGCCGATCCCTTCGGGAGCCAGGCCTTCGGGGTAGCTGATGGGCTCGTCGTTGCCGATGTTCCTGGACCGGAGGGGAATGCTGTCATCGGAACAGTGACCGGTCAACTCGGTGAAGGAGTGCTGTACCGGAACATCGAGCCTTTGACTGGAGGATCGCTGCGGACAGTCCGGTTCGTGACGGAAGACGATATGGCCTCGCTGCGGAAGCAGCTCGAGCAGTCACTCGCCGAGCGTGTTCCTTCGGCACTCCAAGCTGCACTGCTTCCGGGTGAGACGTTGGTGGAGGGGACGCTGCGCACCGGGAGTCCCGAGATTCAGATCGATCAGAAGGTTGGTGACGAGAGCGAGAACCTAGCTGGAACGGGCAAGCTCGTCGTCACCGCGCGGGTCTACGATCCGGCGGCCGTGCACCGTGCAGCGCAAGAAGAAGCAGCCAAGCGCCTGGCTCAGGCGACTGGAATCAATGTCGTGTTGATCGGAAACACGCTCACCTTCGGAGATCCAGAGACGATCGGTGCGAACCGCTGGCGCGTCCGTGCAACCGCGCAGGTACGGCTCGTGCCGGCCAGCGCAGATCTCGAGCGGTTACGGCGAGAAGTAGCGGGCCATTCGCTCGATCAGGCGAGGCGAAAGGCGCAGGCAATTGCGGGGGTGGCTGACGTGGAGATCGAGATTCGTCCGGGCTGGTGGCCCAAGCGTCTTCCCGATCGAGCCTCGCGGATCGAGGTGGTCGGTCAGTGAGTGAAGAACGGCCGGGCCGGACGATGGGATTGGACGTGGGGGAGCGGCGGGTCGGCGTGGCGATCAGCGACGAAATGGGGATGATCGCCAGTCCGCTGGTGACCATCGATTTGGATCGTGATGGCCTCGATCGGCTGGTGGAGTTGATCAGTCGGTATGACCCGGTGCTGATCGTCGTCGGGTTGCCGGTGACGATGCGAGGTCGTGAGGGCAGTCAGGCAGTCGAGACGAAGGCGTTTGCCGCTCGGTTAGCGGAGCGTATCGACCGCCCCATCGTCTTTTGGGATGAGCGACTGACCAGTTCGGCAGCGGAGCGTTTATTGACTGACGCGGGTGTCGGTCGGAAACGTCGTCGGGAACTCGTGGACGCCGTCGCCGCTGCTCTCCTACTCCAGAGTTATTTAGATGCTCATCGCAGCCAGCGTGGTCGGCACGGTGCACCGAAGCGAGGCCGATCGTGTGACTCCTCGGGAAGCGCTTCAGAGAGGACGATCTGAGAGCTTTCCCTCATTCTCGGTCGGACACTTCCGAGCATTGCAGGAGAATCGCTGCATCGCTATACTGCGTTCGACTGGTGGGCGGAGGAGTGGGATCGAAGACGATGAAGCTGGTGATCGCAGTGGTACAGAACGAAGATGCTGACAGCATCGTCGAGTCGCTGCTCGAGCGCCAGTTTCGGGCTACCCGCCTCGCCAGTACCGGTGGATTCTTGCGTCGTGGCAATACGACACTCCTGATCGGTGTCGAAGACCACGACGTGGAGACCGTGTTGGAAATCATTCGGGCGAGAGCTCGCACCCGGATTCGCCAGGACAGCGCTCGCGGCGCGGTCGAGAGTGCCGCGGCGACTGTTTTCGTGATTCCCCTCGAAGATTACCAGCGCCTCTGAGGCGCACGGAGTGGTTCAGCGCTGATCCCAGTACCGGTGCTCAGCGGAACGTGGTCCAGCGGCGCATGCTGGAGCCGCGTTGGATACGATGCGTTGCGCGTCGGATGAGTACGATGGTCAGTCCGGCGAGGAGAAAGCCGGCGACGAACAGACTTTCGACTGGGACCGTGTCGCGTCGCCAGTCGATGAATCGGGCGCTCAGGAGTCCGAGCAAAGTCGGATAGAGCAGTAGGCCACTCAACGCGAAGATTCCCGCTTCGATGATGGCCAAACGAGGATCAGCGCCGCGCCAGCGACTGACAAAATAGGGACCGAGCGTTCCGGCTGGCAGCCAGATTAGAAGCGCCCGCAACCATTCTGCAGTGAGCGTCTCCATCGGCCAGCGACCCTTTCCGCACTCTTTGGAGTGAGCCGATCGACCGCTACCGGTATCGTGCGAGCGGTGATCGGTAGCGTCCGATTCGAGCGTACCGAGGGGCTGCTGTAGTGTCCAGGCGCGTAGCGCGCGAGGTTATCGATTCATGGCGAACCCTGACGGAGAAGCCGGAGACATCTTCGACAAGCGGTGATGAGGAGCGTGGCGGAGTGGCGCTCCGGGACGAAGTCGGTCGCGACCGGCGGCAGAGTGTCAAGGAACGTTGGCGGGGGCCAGCAGGTTCGCCCCCGCTCCGTGTTTCCGCTCAAGGAGCAGCTGGGAGGAAATCGTGTTCCTCGAGAAGACCAGCTAATCGGAGAAGGTTGAGGGCGAGTACGGCGGTGGTGACTGGACCGGTGCCGCCAGGGACGGGGGTAAGAGCGCTGGCAACTTCGGCGACGGCTGGATCGACATCACCGATGAGACGACCGTCGCGCACCGAGACGCCGAAGTCGACAACCACGGCTCCTGGCGCGACCATGTCTGGCTTGACGAGATGGGGATGGCCGGCAGCGACGAAGAGGAGATCGGCCTGCCGCGTGAGCCTGGCGAGATCAGGCGTACGGCTATGACAAATGGTCACGGTCGCGTCGCGGGCCAGAAGCAAGAGGGCGAGCGGGCGACCGACGACGGGACTGCGACCGATGACGACAGCATGGCGGCCTGCCACTTCGATGCCGTAGTGCTGGAGGAGGATGAGTCCTCCAAGAGGGGTGCTCGGCGCGATCCAAGGACTGCCGATCGCCAGCCGACCTTGCTGCTCGAACGACACGCCGTCGACGTCCTTGGTGGGCGGCATCAGTCGTGCGAGCGATCCCCGCGAGACACCTTTAGGGAGCGGCTGCAACGCGAGGATGCCGGTGACGGATTCGTCCTCGGCGAGTCGCTTGAGGATAATCTGGAATTCAGATTCATCCAGCGTATCTTCCAGTCGAATGGCCTGATAGCCCAAGTGCAGCGTGGAAAATTGCTTGCGAATAGCCCGCGCATAGGCTTGAGCGGATGGATCGTTGGGGAGCAAAGCGGTGAGCGTGGGTGGTTTGTGATCTGGGGCTCGCCGTGCGAGCACTTGCTGGATGCGCGTGTGCAGCGACTCGGCGACTGATTTTCCGGACAGTATGCGAGCGGCCATCGCTCTCCATCCTTTCCGCGTGACAGAACCCTGTTCATGAGGACGCTCGGTCGTTCGTGCAGCGCCGTGTCCGCATGATCGTCAGGCCTGAGCGTGCTCCGAGAGGCGCCCTCGGCGCTGGAAGATTTCGCGTTGGAGGACTTCCGCTCGTTCCGGAGAGAGGAGTGGCAGGTTGGCGCGTGCCATCGCGAGCGCTGCCTCGATCCCCGCTCGGCAGAGGGCTTGTGCTGCTTCCAGATCGGATGCCGCAAAGGGTGGGGTATGCGGCAGCACGGATCGGATGAGCGCTGCGAGTGCGAGCCCCAAATCGGCTGTCTCGAGCGGAACTGCGCTGGCTCGTTCCGCAGCGACGGCAGCCGATGGCGATCCCTGATCCAGGCGAAGCGTGCGCAACAATCCGTCGAGCGCTTCTCGGTCACGCTCGGCTTGAGCGAGTGCGCTCACAGCGATCCGTTCGAGATCCTCAGCGAGCGTATCGGCAACTTCGCGGGGAAGCTGTTGCTTGGCGGCACGGCGGACGAGATCGGTGAGAGCAGCTGCTTGAGCGATGGACAAGCATGCGGCAACCCCACCCCCGCAACGATAGCGTGGACGACGCATGCGCTCCACCAACTGGCTGACGGTCCAGTCAGCGATCGACCCCTCTCGATCCAGCACTACCCGACTCCCTTCTCCACGTTTACTTATCGATCGCAAACGTGAGCATCGAAGCAGCGTGGACGCGAGTGTCTCGATGCTCGCAGTGCGAGTATAGCCATGAAGTCACTGTCACTGAGCTGTCGTGTTGCTGTCGCCATGCCTGACCCGCTTTCCGTGTTGTGTCAATAAGGCACAAGAGTGTGGACGAGGTGGAAAGGGGTTGACGGATGGGCACGGGTTGGGTAGGATGGGGGTGTCGATCGGGCACTGTTCGCCGCGAGCGAATTCGCTCCGGGCGGAAGCTAAGGGGGCAAGCGATGGAGAAAGAGCCGGTGGCGTTCTTCGGCCAACTCTTGCGCCGCTATCGGGAATCGGCCAAGCTCTCGCAGAGTCGGCTGGCACAGCGAGCCGGCTTCGATCACAGTTACGTGTCGCGTCTGGAGAGTGGGCGTCGGGCGCCGACTCGGGAGGCGATCATGCGTCTGGCGGAGGCGCTCGAACTCGGGCCGGCCGACCGGGACAGCCTGCTGGCTGCTGCTGGTTTCCTACCGGAACAGACCGAGCATCTGTTCGGTAGTGAGCCGGTGCTCGGGGAAGTCGTCGAGCTTCTCCAGCGCACGGACGTTCCAGAGCAGATTCGCGAGGACCTCCGCCAGTTGCTCGCGCTCGTGGTCCGGCAGGTAAAGCGGGCACTCGTTGGTATCGGTTCCATCGGCGAGAGCGAAGACGAGATTCCGAGTGGTACGGGTTGGACCCCGCGCTGGCCAGGGCGGGCTGCTTCACACGGAGTTTTGTGAGCCTCGATGCGGGGATCTGGCGCATCTCTTCTGTTCTTGTACGCTTGGAACAGGAAGCGGGAGTCGTGATCGATGGTCAGGCCCAGGATCGATCGCTAGGCGTCTCTGACCGGGTACGAGGAGGCTAGCGTGGCGCGGCCGTACGCTCATCTCCATCTGCATACGGAATTCTCGCTACTCGACGGTCTGGGTCGGATACCGGAGTACGTAGGGCGTGCTCGCGAACTGGGTATGGAGCACCTGGCGATATCCGATCATGGGGTGCTCTATGGGATCATCGATTGGTACAAGGCCGCCCGAGCCGAGGGGCTTCATCCCATCATCGGGATGGAAGCGTATCTCGCGCCACGTTCGGTTCACGACCGGGACAAGACGATCTACCACCTCTTGCTGCTCGCGGAGAACGAGCGCGGCTACAAGAATTTGCTGAAACTGGCCACGCGAGCGAGCCTGGAGGGGTTCTATTACAAACCGCGCATCGACATGGCCATGCTGGCGGAACATGCCGAAGGGCTGATCGCAACCTCGGCGTGCCTCGGGGGACCGATCGCGAACAACTTCCTGAATGGGAATCACGAGGCGGCGCGGGAGTGGGGAATCCGCCTTCGCGAGTTGTTCGGGCCGGATCATTTTTACATCGAACTACAGGATCATGGCTTGCCAGAACAGCGTCGCGTGAATAGGGAACTGGTGACACTGGCTCGTGAACTGGATCTTCCCTTGGTAGTGACCAACGATGTCCATTATCTCCGCCAGGAGGATGCGAGCGTCCAGGATTTGCTGATCTGCATCCAAACCAACTCGACGCTCGACGATCCCAAGCGGATGCGGGTCCAGTCCGACCAGCTTTACTTCAAGAGTGCCGAGGAGATGTGGCGCTTGTTCGGGGACGAGATTCCCGAAGCGCTCATCAATACGATCCGCATTGCCGAGCGTTGCGAGGTCGAACTCGAATTTGGTCGTCTCCATCTCCCTGACCCTGGCATTCCAGCGGGGATGACTGCTGACGAGTATCTCGCCGCACTGTGCTGGGAGGGGATTCGCCAGCGGTATCCTGCGTTAACCGATGAGGTTCGTCGTCGACTGGAGTACGAGCTAGACGTCATCCGACAGACCGGATTTTCGAGCTACATGTTGATCGTGCGAGACTTCGCGGAGTTCGCTCGCCAGCGGGGCATTCTCTACGGAGTGCGGGGTAGTGCAGCCGCGAGCATCGTGCTCTACGCTCTCGGTATCACCGATGTCGATCCACTCGCCAATCGCTTGGTATTCGAGCGATTTCTCAACCCAGAGCGCCGGGAGATGCCGGATATCGACATGGATTTCGCGGATGACCGGCGACACGAGGTGATCGAGTATGTCGCCCGCAAATACGGTGCGGAGCACGTCGCGCAAATCATCACCTTCGGAACGATGGGGGCGAAGGCCGCGATCCGCGATGTCGGCCGAGCGATGGGATGGCCGCATGCGGAAGTCGATCGGATCGCGCGATTGATTCCGAGCGGCGTGAACATGACGCTCGAGCGGGCACTGGAGGAGAGCCCGGAACTCCGGCACCTGTACGAGACAGACCTGCGTTCGCGCGAATTGATCGACAACGCGCGGAAACTGGAGGGCATCGCTCGGCACGCTGGCACGCACGCGGCGGGGGTGGTCATCTCGGCGTCTCCTTTGGTCGAGCATGTCCCGCTGCAGCGTCCGGCGCGCGCCGAAGAGGGAGCACTCCCGACCACCCAATTCCCGATGGAGACGGTCGCTGAGATCGGTCTGCTCAAGATGGATTTCCTGGGGCTGGCCAATTTGACGATCTTGGCGAACGCTGTCGAGCTGATTCGCGAGACGCGGGGTGAAACGATCGATCTGAAGCAGATCCCGATGGACGATCGCAAGACGTTCGAGCTCTTGGCCGAAGGGCAAACCTTCGGCGTGTTCCAGCTCGAGAGCGCAGGCATGCGGCGGTACATTCGGGAACTGCGGCCGACTTCGGTTGCCGAGCTCGCGGCGATGATCGCGCTGTACCGGCCGGGGCCGATGCAACATATCCCGCGTTACTGCCGGGCCAAGCACGGATTGGAGCCGATTCAATACCCGCATCCTGATCTCGCGGAAATTCTCGACGAGACGTACGGCGTCATCGTCTACCAGGATCAGGTGCTCCTCATCGCGCGCAAATTCGCTGGCTACACACTCGGTGAAGCCGACATCATGCGCAAGGCGATGGGAAAGAAGATTCCCGAAAAGATGCGCGCTGAGCGGGAGCGCTTCATTGCTGGAGCCAAAGCAAAAGGGTACAGCGAGGAGGATGCCGAGCGCATCTTCAATCTGATCGAACCATTTGCCGGCTACGCCTTCAACAAGGCGCACGCCACCTGTTATGCGGTCATATCCTATCAGACAGCCTACCTCAAAGCCAATTATCCGGTAGAGTACATGACCGCGATCCTGCGGAATGCGCCCAGTCATCCTTCCGGAACCGTGAAGCGGATCGCGGCAGCGCTCGCCGAATGTCAGAAGTTGGGCATTTCGGTGCTGCCGCCGGACATCAATCGCAGCGATGCCACCTTTACAGTCGAGCAGTTGCCGGATGGCAGCCGTGCGATCCGATTCGGGCTGGCAATGGTCAAGCACGTCGGAGGCGCTGCGGTCGAAGCGATTCTAGCTGCCCGCAATGAGCAGCCGGAACGAGTGTTCCGCTCGTTCGAGCACTTTTGCGAGGCGATCGACTGGAGCGTCGTCAATCGGCGAGCGGTCGAGAGCTTGATCAAGTGTGGTGCGTTGGACTGCTTTGGTGACCGCAAGATCTTGCTCGCTCAGTTGGACCAGGCGATCCAGGCGGCACAGGCACGCCAGAAAGCTCTGCGGCGGGGCCAGATGGATCTCTTCTCGGCAGTGGGTCCTGACCAGGTGGCTCCTTTGCGCTTTTCTCGTCCAGATATCGAGCCACCCGACATACCGACCCGGACCTTGCTCGGGTGGGAGCGTGAACTTCTCGGTGTGTACTTGAGTGCCCATCCGCTGGACGAGTTCGTCCTGCTCGGGCGACGACGCGGACTCGTGCAGATAGCGGAACTCGACGAAGAGTCGGTTGGGCAGACGGTCGAATTACTCGCGTTGATCAGTGGGGTGCGCAAGTTGACGACGCGCACTGGGCGCGTCATGGCTGTCCTGCAGCTGGAAGACCGCTCCGGTACCATCGAGGCGGTCGTCTTCCCTGACCTCTACGAGACAGCTCGTGCATCCTTGGCCGAGGAATCGATCGTGCTCCTCCAAGCGCGTGTCGAAGAGCGGAACGAGGAATTGCAACTCGTGGTGGAATCAGTGGCTGATCCCCGCGAGGAACTCCGGAATCTCGTCCAACCGAGCCGGGTGGTGCACGTTCGTCTCCCGATCACGACGTCCGTCGATCAGGACATCGAACGAATGCATGCTTTGCGAGATCTGCTCGTGACGTTCGCTGGCGATGACGAAGTGCGGGTTCATCTCCCCCTCGAGCAAGGCGAGATCGTGCTGGCGAGTAGGCTTCGCGTTGACTGGTGTGCGGACTTCGCTCGGGTCGTCGAGGCGACGCTGGGTGTGGGGAACGTGTGGGTCGAGGAACGAACAACGGTCGAACTCGCATCGGCGGCTTGAAGAAGCAATTCATGTCCCATACCCAGCGATGATCCGTCGTATAGTCTCTCCTGTCCTCCACGGGTCGCTGGCGAGAACCAGGCACAGGTCGCCGGGGCGAGCCAGCGCGAGCGCTGCCTGGAGAGCCTGAGGGAGATCGGGTTGGGTAACGATCACCGGCGGGAGAACATTTTCGACGACTCCCTCACGGAAGGCGCCAAATCGCTCGTCTCCCATAGGTTCCGAGAGAAGGATCATGCCGGTGACTCTGCCCAGTATGCGGCCGATTTCGCGGAGATCTTCTCGACTCAACCAGGGGAAGCCGTGCGTCACCACGAATACCTTGCGTGGGTTGGTTTGGCGAACGCCGCGCAGGAGCGTGCGTAATGTCCAAGGGTCCCGTGCACTATCGAGAAGAACGATCAGGTCGCGGAGGAAGAAGAGGTTGCACGAACCGGGGAGAAGGTCGTGCGTCGGAAGGAAGGTGCGCAGGGTCGCTTGAATCGCTGGAACGGAGACGCCGAGTCCGAGTGCCAATGCGGTTGCGCAAAGCACATTCTGGACCTGAAAGAGCAGTGCGCCGCCCAGCGTGACTGGAGCCTCGCGAACAGCGATGACAGGAAATTCGTCACGTTCGGAGTGGGTCTCCGCTCGTTCGAGAAATGCAGATGAATTCGGCAAAGCATCGTCTTCCGTTTTCTGCGCGTCCCATGCGAATTGTGCGTGGCAGTCGTACAATGCTCGGTTCGCGACGATGACACCGTCGTCGTACCAGATAGCTGGCTGCCGAGCATCACGCTGGCGGCGCAGCACGGGGTTCTCCGGATGCAGTGCGAAGAAAATGACGCGCGCGTGACTTTCCTCGGCGAGTGCGAGGACGTCGGGATCATCGGCGTTGAGGACGATGAAACCGTGCGGGTGGATGGCCCGCGCGACGATCTCGTGGGCTCGTGCAGCGTACCGCGTTGCGGGGGCGAGAAGACAGCTGTCGTCATTGCCACAGAGCGTGGTGACTGCTCCTGCTCGGTAGATCGCCGGAGGGAGCCCGACAGTCGCCACGACAGGCGCTTCCAGTTCTTGGATCGCCAGATCGAGATCGCCAGTACGGAGTGCCCGAACGACGCTCGTCCACGGCTGGAGTTCTCCTTCCAGCTGTCGTTCGTCGACGAAGACGCCACTGGAACACCAAAGAGCAGCCGACCACCGCTGCGCCCGAACCATCCGGTAGAGGAGCCAGGCGGTGGTACTCTTCCCACGTGTACCAGTGATGGCGACGAGCGAGAGCGGACACCTGGTCTGACTTTGCAACCCGTTCTGATCGAGACTCGTCATGAGATACTCCCAGCGTCGCGATCAGCTGCTGTCATGATTATCGGCCGCCTGGCCAGTACAGCCGAGCCAGTCGAGCAAGATCGGTACGGCGCGCTGGAGAGCCTGAGCACGGTGGCTCGAGCGATTTTTCTCTTGCAGAGTCATCTCGGCGAATGTCCGGTCATGCCCACGAGGAATGAAGACGGGATCGTATCCGAAACCGCCACCGCCGCGAGGCTCTTCGGCAATGTACCCTTCGATCGTCCCATCGACGATGGCTTCTCGACCATCCGGTGCGACGATCGCGACGACTGCACGGAAGCGTGCGGTGCGTTGGGAAAGGGGGATATCACGCAGTTCACGCAGCAACCGAGCGATATTTTGAGCATCGTCCGCCTGTTCACCAGCAAAACGGGCAGAGTGAACGCCGGGTCGACCTCCGAGCGCGTCGACTTCGAGTCCGGAATCGTCGGCGAGCGCGATGAGGCCGCTGTCCCGGGCAGCTACCCTGGCTTTGAGCAGCGCGTTCTCGGCAAACGTTTCGCCGGTTTCGGGCGGAAGTCGGATACCGAGTTCAGACGCGCTGACGACGTCGACGTTGGGCGGGAGAAGAGCGCGCAGTTCGCGGATCTTTCCTGGGTTGGCCGTTGCGAGCACGATCCGATGTGTCGGCATGCGTCTGAACCTCGCTCACTCGATCGAGAGAGGAATCTTGAACAGTTCGACTGCGTTTCGGGTTGTCGCCCGAGCGATCTCGTCGTGGGTCTGTCGGCGAAGTTCAGCGATTGTCGCCATGGTCGCGCGGAGAAAGGCCGGTTCGTTGCGGCGACCGCGATACGGCACTGGCGCAAGGTAGGGTGCGTCCGTCTCCAGCACCATACGATCCATCGGAAGAATCTGAACGGCGCGACGGAGATCCGGCGCGCTCCGATACGTCACGATGCCGCCGATTCCGAGGTGCAGGCCGAGGTCGAGGAATCGCGTGGCGGCAGCCGGATCACCGGTGAAGCAGTGCATCACGCCGCAGTGCGGTGGGTCAGCGTTCTCCAGAATGGCCAGGAGCTCCTGAAGAGCTTCGCGCTGGTGCAACACGATCGGCAAGTTCAGCTCACGGGCGAGGGCAATTTGTCGGCAAAAGGCGCGTACCTGCGTCTGCGCGTCGGTCGTTTTCCAGTGGAAATCGAGCCCGATCTCACCGATGGCTCGGACCAGCGGGTGGCGAGCGAGTTGGCGGAGGCGCTGCTCGACCTGAGTGTCATAGTGGTCAGTCTCGTTCGGGTGGACACCGAGAGCAACGACCATGCCAGGTGTCGCTTCAGCGAGTGCTAGTGCTGCCTCCCAACGGGGCGGCGAGAAGGCGATGAGGACGAATCCCTGGACGCCGGCGTCGCGAGCCCGCTCGATCACGAGTGGCCGATCTTCGTCGAAGTCGGGGAGGTCGAGATGGCAATGCGTATCGACCAAAATCATTCTCGCCTCACTTGACGGTCACACTCTTGGCGAGATTCCGTGGCTTATCCGGATCCAAGCCACGGCGCACTGCCAGCTCGTAGGCGAGGAGTTGTGCTGGCACGATCGAAACCAGTGGGGAGGCGTCACCCACATCGGCGACCGGAATGTGGACGTGAAACGCTTCGTCTGGTTCTGGGGAGATACCGATGACCCATCCGCCGCGGCTACGAACTTCCATCGCACCTGAAAGAATATCAGCTCTCGTTTCGTCGAGTGGTGAGAAGACGAGGCAGGGACTCCCTTCCTCGATGAGCGCAATGACGCCGTGCTTGAGTTCTCCTCCGGCAAAACCTTCGGCATGAATATAGGTTACTTCTTTGATCTTGAGTGCGGCCTCGAGCGCGGTGGGGTAGGAGAGCCCCCGACCGATCACATAGCAGTGTTGCGCGTCAGCGAGGCGGTCGGCGACAGCCCGAATGCGGTCCAGTGTCGCCGGTGCGAGGGCCATCTCCATACCCTCGATCGCGCGCCAGACCGTATCGAGTCCGACATGCTCGCTTCCGTTGAGGATGTGAGCGGTCAGCAACAAGACGGCGAGCTTCGCGGTGTAGGCTTTCGTCGACAGCACACTCTGTTCGGGGCCAGCTGACAGTGGAATGGTGAAGTCGGCGAGTCGAGCGACAGTGGAGCCGGTGACATTGACCAGCGCGGCAACGGTGGCTCCGCGTCGCTTGGCGGCGTGGACCGCTTCGATCACATCGATCGTCTCGCCGCTCTGGGTGAGCGCGATGACGAGCGATCGATCGGTCAGGAAATGCTCCTGGTATTTGAATTCGGACGCGATGACCGCATTGACATGGCGGCGCGCGATGCGCGAAAAGAGATAGCTCCCGCAGAGCGCGGCGTAGCCAGCGGTACCGCATCCGACCAGGAATGTTCCATACGAATGACGAATCAGATCAGCTAACTGCCGGGCACCGTCGAGGTGCTCCCGGGCGATCCGTGCGAGGACTCGCGGCTGTTCGTGAATCTCCTTGATCAGATAGTGCGGATAGCCACCGAGTGACGTGTCGGCTGGATGCAGCGTGAGCGGCTCCCAACGCGCTGTCCGGCGCTGTCCGGTGCATCGATCGAAGAGCTGGACACCCTGGTGATCGAGCAGAGCGATCTCGTCGTCCTGTAGGTAATGGATCCGGTCGGTATAGCCAACGAGAGCGACAGCATCGGAGGCGACGAACGTTCCGGCTGGACCATGCCCGAGGACGAGTGGCGAAGTTGACTTGACCGCAACGAGTTGTCGCGTCGGGCGATGCAGCGCGATGAGTGCGTTGAGACCACGGACCTGATTGAAGGCATGTCGGACTACCTCAACCAGAGTGGGGATTTCGTCCGCTGCACGGGGATGGTGCTCCGCTCTGCTGGCGATGATGTCTTCGAGGAGATGCGCGAAGATCTCGCTGTCGGTGCTACTGCGAAAGTGGTGACCAGATCGCTCGAGCGCCCGGCGCAGTGGAAGATAATTTTCGATGATGCCGTTATGGACGATCGCGAGGGTACCGGTGCAGTCGAGGTGAGGATGGGCGTTCTCATCCGTGACACCACCATGGGTCGCCCACCGCGTGTGGCCGAGCGCGATCAACGTCTCGGGCAGGGTTGGCGTGCTCGCCGGAATACGCCCCGCTCGCTTGAGCACGGCCAGCCGTTCTTGGGCCAGCTCACCAGCCAGAAAAGCGATTCCCCAGGAGTCGTACCCACGGTACTCCAGCCTCCGCAGTGCGTCGATGACGAGCGAAGCAGGGAGCGGTCGCTGAGCGACGAAACCGAAGATTCCGCACATGCAGGATGTTCCCTCCTTCGGCCAGCACCCAAAGGAAGCCTCAGCGGCGCCACCCTGAGAGGGATGGCGCTCGTGTGTGACTGTCCTCCAGGGGGAGCGGTTCGACAGTTGACGCGTGCTCGTCAGCTGTCAGGAGCAGGGCACATCGGTGAGCCTTTGTCCCGGCGGTTACCCACCGGTTTTGCTCTCACCGTCACGACCGTGCGAGCCGGGAGGCCATCCGCCGAATGCCTCGATCGACCTCCACCTCGTCGACTCGTCTCCTCCGCGACGAGTCCTGGCGCTACTCCCATCCGATCACATCCCATCCCGCTCCTCGCGCCCCCGAACACGCCGACTGTACCATAGCGCGCTTCGAGCGGCAAGCGCGTGGGCGGAAGCTGTTCTGATGGTCGGTAGGGCCGAGACGAGCGGCTGAGAGAGCGATCGGTCGTCCGGCCAGGAAGGGTATACTTCGAGCGGAGCGCGCCGACGCGCTGCGTGGTCAACGTCCCCGCGCGGCGGGACTCCCGAGCCACCCCTGACGGCGCGGTCGACTTGGCGGTCCGAGCGAGATGGGTGAAGAGCGACGATGATTCCACGCTATACCCGCCCAGAAATGGGGCGGATCTGGAGCGAGGAACACAAGATCGAGCTGTGGTTGCGTGTCGAGATCGCGGTCGCGGAGGCGTGGGCCGAGGCGGGGGTGGTACCGGGCGAGGCACTGGAGCGGATCCGCGGCGCACGTTGCGACCTGGCTCGGATGCGGGAGATCGAGGCCGAGGTCGATCACGATGTGATCGCCTTCATCCGGGCGACGGTCGAGTCGATCGGTGAGGAAGCGGGTCGCTTTTTCCACCTCGGCTTGACGAGTTCCGATGTGATCGATACGGCGCTGGCGTTGCAATTGGTGGAAGCCAGTGACCTCCTGTTGGCTGATCTGGACACGCTCTTAGCTGTGGTCGGCGAGCAGGCGGTGCGTCATCGCCGCACGGTCATGATCGGCCGGACCCATGGTGTCCATGCTGAACCGATCACGTTGGGATTCAAGCTGGCTGGTTGGTATGCGGAATTGCAACGCCAGCGTGACCGACTCCTGCAGGCGCGCGAGGACATCCGTGTCGGAAAGATCTCAGGAGCAGTCGGTACGCACGCGCATGTTCCGCCGCAAGTCGAGGAAGCGGTCCTGACGCGCCTCGGCTTGCGCGTCGACCCAGTCTCCACTCAGGTCGTCGGCCGAGATCGCCATGCAGCATTCGTCGCGACTCTGGCTGGTATCGGTGCGACGATCGATCGCTTCGCGACGGAGATCCGGCATCTGCAGCGGACAGAGGTACGGGAACTCGAGGAACCGTTCGATCCGCGGAACATGGGCTCCTCGGCGATGCCACACAAACGGAATCCGCACGAGAGCGAACGTCTCACCGGACTGGCTCGCCTCCTCCGGAGTTATGTGTCAGCGGCCCTGGAGAATGTCGTTCTCTGGCATGAGCGGGACATCAGTCACAGTTCGGTCGAGCGGGTGATCCTACCGGATGCGTGCATTGTCCTGGACTTCATGCTCAGTTCGATGACCCATCTGGTGCGCGACTGGGTGGTGTATCCGGAACGAATGCGGCGCAACCTCGATCTGACGCACGGGGCGATCTTTTCGCAGCGTGCCATGCTCGCGTTGGTACAGGCGGGGATGGATCGACAACGGGCCTACCGGCTGGTCCAGCGGCTGGCCCGTCGCGCCTGGGAGGAAGAGGTGCACTTGCGCACGCTGCTCGAACGGGATGACGAGGTGCGGCGGTTCCTTTCCCCAGAGCAAGTCGACGCTCTCTTCGACCTCGAGCCGTATCTCCGCCACGTCGACGAAGCTTTCCGGCGCGTCGGGTTGCCGATCGATGAACCAGCGGGAGCGACTGTCGCGTGACAGACCGAGAAGTGGTTCTCCATGTGGACATCCCGGAGCTGCCGGTTTACCGGCATGGAAAAGTGCGCGAGGTCTTCGATCTAGGCGACTGCTTGCTGCTGGTCGCCACAGACCGTCTCTCGGCCTTCGATGTGATTCTTCCCAATGGTATCCCGGGAAAAGGTATCGTGTTGACACAACTGTCGGTGTTCTGGTTTCGCTGGTTCGGTGACCGGTTGCGGACGCACTTCGTCACGACCGAGTTGCCCCCGATCGTCGACCGGTACCGACGAATGTTGGCGGGACGCTCCATGATCGTTCGCAAGGCAGAGCGAATCGACATCGAATGCGTCGCTCGGGGGTATCTGGCTGGATCGGCCTGGCAGGAATATCGGGAGACCGGCTGCGTTGCCGGGATTCGTCTTCCACCGGGGATGCGCGAAAGCGAACAGCTACCGGAGCCGATCTTTACGCCGGCCATCAAGGTCGACGGAGGTCACGACGAGAATATCAGCTACGAGCGCTTGGTCGAGCATATCGGGGCCGAACTTGCCCGGGAGCTCCGCGAACGAACGCTCTGGATTTATCGAGTTGCTGAAAAATATGCGCGCGAGCGCGGGGTGATCATCGCGGATACCAAGATCGAGTTCGGCTGGATCGATGGGGAACTCGCGGTGATCGATGAACTCTTGACTCCGGACAGCTCTCGCTTCTGGGATGCGGATCGGTATCAGCCTGGGCGCCCACAACCGTCCTTCGACAAGCAGTTCGTTCGCGACTGGCTGACGACCATCGGGTGGAACAAGCAACCGCCGGCACCTCGACTTCCCGACGATGTCGTGGAGAAAACGGCGGAGAAGTATCGGGAGGCGTACCGGCGGTTGACAGGCCAACCGGTTCCGTATTTGGAAACGGAAGAAGGGTAAGTGGACGTGAACGAGGGCACACGGTGGCGAGCTGAGGTTTTCATTTCACTCCGTCCGGGCGTGAATGACCCGCAGGGGTTAGCGGTGCGTGATGGCTTGCGGCGCCTGGGCTATATGGAAGTCGAGGACGTCAGAGTCGGTCGCTATGTCCAAATGTGGCTCAAGGCACCTGATCGGAAAACGGCGGAAGAGCGCGTTGGCCTGATGTGCGACCAATTGCTGGCTAACCCGGTCGTCGAGCAATACCGGTTCAATCTCGAACCGGCCTGATCGCCGCGAGGGGGATCGATGCGGTTCGCGGTCGTGACCTTCCCGGGAAGTAACGGTGATCACGATGCGTTGATGGCGATACGGCTCGGTCTGGGGCAGGCAGCGGAGCTCGTGTGGTACACCGAAACGGACCTTTCTCGCTTCGATTGCATCATCATCCCGGGCGGTTTTTCGTACGGTGACTACTTGCGCGCAGGAGCTTTGGCGCGTTTCGCTCCGGTCATGTCAGCCGTGGCGCGGGAGGCTGAGGCAGGGAAACCGATCCTAGGAATCTGCAACGGTTTTCAGATCTTGACCGAGGCGCGTCTGTTGCCTGGTGCACTCTTGCGCAACGCATCCCTGGAATTCGTCTGCGACTGGGTGTGGGTGCGTGTGGAGCAGACCCGCACACCGTGGACGAGCCAGCTCGCGCCGGGAACACTGTTACGTCTGCCGATCGCGCACGGTGAGGGGCGTTACTACGTCGAGGCGGAGGAACTCGCCGTGCTCGAGACGAACGGGCAAGTCGTCTTCCGCTACGTCGATGCGGATGGCTTGCCGACGCCCGAGGCGAATCCGAACGGTTCGGTGGCGAACATTGCCGGTGTCTGCAATGAGCGGGGAAATGTCGTCGGACTGATGCCGCATCCGGAGCGCGCGTACGACCGGATCGTCGGTGGTGACGACGGGTTACGAATCCTGGCCTCGGTCTTGTCCGTTGGTCTCGAGGTCGCACACAGCTCGCGCTGAAGGACGTGATGACGACAAAAGGTCGGTGAGGAGATGCCGATTGCTCCGGAGATCTTGCGTGAGGTTGCACTGACCGAGGAAGAATACGCGCGTGCAGTCGCACTCCTCGGACGAGAGCCGAACCTCATCGAACTCGGCATGATCGGTGCGCTGTGGAGCGAGCATTGTGGCTACAAGCATTCCCGACCGCTGCTCCACAAACTGCCGACGAGTGGGCCGTACGTCGTGCAGGGGCCGGGAGAGAACGCGGGAGCGGTCGAACTCGGTGATGGGTTGGTGGTCGTGCTCAAGATCGAGTCACACAACCACCCGAGCGCGGTCGAGCCGTTTCAGGGAGCGGCGACCGGAGTCGGTGGGATCGTCCGCGACATCTTTGCCATGGGAGCGCGACCGATCGCGTTGGCTGATTCGCTCCGCTTTGGACCTTTGGAAGAGCCTCGTCAACAATATCTCTTTCATGGGGTCGTGGGCGGTATTGGCTGGTACGGGAACTGTCTCGGTATCCCGACCGTGGCGGGAGACGTCTTTTTCGCGCCCGAGTACCGGCAGAATCCCTTGGTGAATGCGATGTGTATCGGCATCGCTGAACGCTCGGCATTGATCCGGGCACGTGCGACCGGACCAGGCAATCTGGTTGTCCTGGTCGGGGCGGACACCGGGCGGGACGGCATTCACGGCGCGACCTTTGCATCGGTCGAGGATCCTGAACGCTCGCACCGAGGAGTCGTGCAGGTCGGTAATCCGTTTTTGGAGAAGCTCCTACTCGAGGCGTGCCTGGAAGTGCTGGAGACAGGTGCGGTGGTTGCGATGCAGGATCTCGGTGCGGCGGGCTTGACCAGTGCGAGTGCGGAAATCGCAGCGCGCGGTGGGACAGGGATCGAGCTCGATGTGGCACTCGTCCCGCGCCGGGAGATCGGCATGACGCCATACGAGGTGATGCTCTCCGAGAGTCAGGAGCGCATGCTCCTGATCGTCGATCCGGAGGGGATCGACCGTGTGCTCGGGATCTTCCGGCGCTGGGAACTCCATGCTGTCGTCATCGGCCGGGTGACGGACGATGGACTGCTCCGGGTGCTCGAGGACGGGCAAGTTGTCGCTGAGCTGCCGGTCTGGCTTCTCACCGACGCGTGCCCGACGTATGTTCGCGATGCGCGGGAAGCAGGCGAGATCAGGGAACGTCGTGCCTTCGATCCGGATTCACTACCCGATCTTCAGCCCGGTGAGGTGGACGAAATACTCGCTGCACTGCTTCGTTCGCCAAATATCGCGTCGCGTCGGCCGATCTATCGTACGTATGACCACACGATTCTCACCAACACGGTCCTACCGCCGGGTGCGGCCGATGCGGCAGTGCTCCGGATCAAAGGGCATCGATTCGGGATCGCGCTGAAAACAGACTGCAATCCCCGCTATTGCCTCCTCGATCCTCGGCTCGGTACCATGCACGCAGTCGCCGAGGCAGCGAGGAATGTCAGCTGTGTCGGAGCAGAGCCGCTGGCGATTACCGATTGTCTCAACTTCGGCAATCCCGAGCGACCGGAGATCTATTACCAGCTCGTTCAGGCCATCGAAGGAATGGCAGAGGCCTGTACAGTACTCGGTATTCCCGTTGTGAGTGGGAACGTCAGTCTCTACAACGAGACCGAAGGCCGATCCATCCCTCCAACGCCAGTCGTCGGGATCGTCGGTCGGCTGGCCGACGTGCGGCGTTGTGTGGGTATGGGGTTTAGGGGTGAGGGGAAAGTCTTTCTTCTCGGTTCCGAGTTCGCGACGCTCGGTGGTTCTGAGTTCCTCGCCCAACGTCATGGACTGGTAGCCGGTGCCCCACCGCCACTCGATCTGGAACTGGAGCGACGGGTTCAAGCATGCGTGCGGGAGGGGATCGTCCGCGGAATCATTCTGGCTGCCCACGACTGCAGCGAGGGAGGCTTGCTCATCGCACTGGCTGAGTCCTGTATGGTGGGACGGATCGGCGGTCGCTTCACCACTGAGTCACTCATCGCGGCAAATGGGCGATTGGACCGGGCGCTCTTTGGAGAGAGCGCATCGCGCGTGATCGTTCAAGTCGCTGACGGGGCCGAAGCGGCACTGCTGGCGCTGGCGCGAGCCCATGGGGTACCGGTACAGGAATTGGGGCGGACGGGTGGAGACCGCTTCGTCGTTGCTGATCTGGTCGATCGCTCGCTCACCGAGCTCATCGAGGTGTGGACGACCGGTCTGGTGAAATCGGCGTGAATTCCGATCGAGACATGGTAGACTGACCTCGTGTCGAAACGTCTCGCGAGCGAGGTGCTGCGTGGAAAAGCACGGTGGTCCACGCGAAGCGTGTGGAGTTTTCGGAGTTTTCGCTCCGGGAGATGAAGCGGCCCGCTTGACCTTCTTCGGCCTCTATGCCCTGCAGCATCGCGGGCAGGAGAGCGCTGGTATCGCGACCAGCGATGGTCGCTCGCTCTTCCTGCACCGGCGCATGGGTCTGGTGAGCAGCGCCTTCACCGAAGAGGATTTGCGCCGGTTACCGGGGCACATCGCGATCGGGCATACGCGTTACTCGACGACGGGGAGCAGTGTTCCGATCAATGCTGGTCCGTTCCTCGTCGGTGCTGGTGAGCTGACCCTCGCTGTTTCTCACAATGGCAACCTCGTGAACGGTGACCAGTTGCGAGCTGAACTCTTGGCCGAAGGCATCGCGTTGGAAAGTACGACGGATACCGAGGCCCTGGCCTGGGCGATCGTCCGCGCACCGGGGCGGGATTGGGTCGAGCGGATCCGGGCCGCGATGGAGAAAATGGTCGGCGCGTATAGCCTCGCGATCCTTACGCGCGAGGCACTCATCGCGGTTCGCGATCCCCTGGGCATCCGGCCGCTTTGTCTTGGACGAATGGATGGGGGGTGGGTAGTCGCCTCGGAGACGTGCGCCCTGGCGACGATCGGTGCTGAGTTCGTCCGGGAGATCGAGCCGGGTGAAATCGTCGTGATCGACGAGGCGGGGCTCCACACCTACCCTGATCCGACAGTCGGCCCGGAGCAAGCGATGTGCGTTTTCGAGTTCATTTATTTCGCCCGACCGGACAGCGCGATCATGGGCCAGCGCTTGCACGTGGTGCGGCAGCGAATGGGCGCGGAGCTGTGGCGGGAGCATCCGGCGGATGCCGACCTCGTCGTCCCGTTACCTGACTCCGCGGTGCCGGCGGCGATCGGGTATGCCTTGGCATCGGGGATCCCGTACGCCGAGGCACTGATCAAGAATCGGTATATTGGCCGTACATTTATTCAACCTGACCAGCGTCTGCGTGAACAAGGGGTGAAACTCAAGTTCAATGCGTTGCCCGAAGTGCTCGAAGGGAAGCGTGTCGTTCTCGTCGATGATACGATCGTCCGGGGTACCACCAGCCGGCCGATCGTGGAATTGCTGCGGCAGAACGGGGCACGTGAGGTCCACATGCGGGTACACTCGCCGCCTATCCGGTGGCCGTGCTACCTGGGTGTCGACATGGCGACACGCGAGGAGCTGATCGCCGCGCAACTCTCGGTCGAAGAGATCGGGCGAGCTATCGGGGCAGACTCGATCGGGTATCTTTCGCTCGAGGGGCTGTTCCGAGCGATCGGCTTGCCGCGGCAGCGGTTCTGTGCTGCTTGCCTCACTGGGCGCTATCCGGTTCCCGTCCCGCCCGAACGGCTCTTGCGGCGTCGGGCGACGCCTCTGCAGGGTCATCCGATGCCTGAGGAAGAAGAAGCCTCCACGGTCGCGGCTATTGCCACACGCGCGTGCTGACGAGTGGTCGGGCGAGGATCGGTTGAACACGCGGCTGGAAAGCGACGCCACGGCGAATGCCTCGTGAAGTCGTGTGTTCCTGATGACGCATCCTCTTGACCTGGCCGCTGGCCTTCCCTACACTCGGCGCGGCGGTCGGGTCGGGAATGAAAGAGGAATGACCAGTGGCAGCGAAAGTCACTCCCTTGTACGAGCGCCATCGTTCGTTGGGAGCTCGCTTCGTCGAGTTCGCTGGTTGGTTGATGCCTGTGCAGTACATCGGGATCGTCGCCGAGCATCTGGCTGTCCGGAGTCGTGCTGGATTGTTCGATCTCGGCCATATGGGGCAAGTCGTTATCCGGGGATCGGATGCGCAAGCTTTCCTACAGTGGGTCACTCCCAATGACGTCGCGGCGCTTCGACCGGGGCGCGCTCAGTATTCGATGCTGTTGTATCCACACGGGGGTGTGGTCGACGACATCATGGTCTATCGGCGCCCTGATCGCGAGGAGTACCTCGTCGTCGTCAATGCGGCGAATACTGAAAAAGATGTCGCTTGGCTGCTCGAGCATCGGGCGGAACGCCCGGAATGGCGAGTCGAAATCGAAGATGTGTCCGCAGCGACTGGTATGCTCGCCGTGCAGGGACCGAGGTCGGAAGCGATCCTACAACGGCTTACCCCGGCTGATCTGTCCGCCGTGCAGTCGTTCGATGCGATCGTCTCCATTGTTGCCGGAGTGCCGACCTTGATCGCTCGAACCGGTTACACCGGTGAAGACGGATTCGAACTGTACTTTCCGATCGACCATGTCGGAGCGTTGTGGGATCGCTTGCTGGAAGCTGGGGAACCGGATGGGATCGTACCCGTCGGGCTAGGAGCGCGCGATACGCTCCGCTTGGAGGCCTGCTTACCGCTTTATGGGAACGAGCTCTCCCCAGAGATCACGCCGCTGGAAGCTGGTTTGGGCTGGGTCGTCAAGTTCGACAAGGGCCCCTTCATCGGACGGGAGGCACTGCAGCGCCAGCGGCAGGAAGGGCCACCGCGCCGACTGGTGGGTTTCGAGTTGCTGGAGCGTGGTGGAATTCCTCGTACCGGTTACGAAGTACGGCAGGAGGGCGAGCGTGTCGGTTCTGTAACCAGTGGGACGAACTCGCCGACGCTGGGGAAACCGATCGGGCTCGCGCTCGTCGATCGAAGGGCGGCCGGTATCGGTCGTGAGCTGTTCGTGGTAATCCGGGGTAAGGATGTGCGAGCGGTACAGGTGCGAACGCCTTTCTACCGGCGTCTCAAGAGCGTGACGTCTCGTTCGTGAAGGGAAGGAGCGAGAGCGATGGCTGAGGTGCGCGAGGGTCTGCGCTATACGCGGACGCACGAGTGGGTGCGTGTCGAGGGAGACGTTGCAGTCGTTGGCGTGACGGATTTCGCGCAGTCCGAACTGGGGGACATCACCTACCTCGAGCTTCCGGAGCCGGGGACCGTCGTCAAGCAGGGCGAGTCGATGGGCGTCATCGAATCAGTCAAAGCAGCATCCGACATCTACGCTCCGGTGTCCGGCGAGGTCGTCGAAGCGAACCGGTCGGTGGTGGATTCGCCGGAGTTGGTCAACAAGAGTCCCTACGATGAGGCATGGCTGGTCAAGATAAGGCTGTCCGCTCCGGAGGAACTGGAGCGCTTGATGGATGCGGCGGCGTATCGCCAGTTCTTGGCGGAAACTGCAGCGATGGCATAACGCTGGGTAACTGGATTGGAGTGAGGGCCGATGGTCTTCTCGCCGCACACAGCTGACGATCGGGCGAGAATGTTGCAGGAGATCGGCGTCGAACGGCTCGAGGATTTGTTCGCGGCGATCCCTGCTTCTTATCGCTTTCCCCAACTCGATTTGCCTCCAGCCGTCTCGGAAGCGGAGATCTACCGGGAACTTCTCGAGTGGTCGCTGCAAAATCGCTCGACTGCGACGACGGCCAGTTTTCTGGGTGCTGGATCGTACAACCACTACGTTCCAGCCGTCGTTCAGCAGATTCTCTGGAGAGGCGAATTCTATACCGCGTACACGCCGTACCAACCTGAGGTATCACAGGGAACGCTCCAAGCTATTTATGAATTCCAGTCGCTGATCTGTCTCCTCACTGGGATGGAAGTCAGCAATGCCTCCATGTACGATGGAGCCACGGCACTCGCCGAGGGGGCACTCTTGTGCGTCTCGCCGCCGCGCGGGCGAAACAAGATCGTCGTTGCCGGGACTGTCCATCCGCATTACCGGAGTGTCCTCCGGACCTACACGAGAGGGCTGCCGGTCTCTATCGATGAGGTCCCAGTACCGGAAACACTCCGGCTCCAGCCGGATGATGTAGCGCAGTATCTCGATGACGCAACGGCTTGCCTCGTCGTGCAGTATCCGAACTTCTACGGTCGCATCGAGGATCTCGCCGGCTTCGCCGCGCGCGCGCACGCGGTCGGTGCCCGACTGGTCGTTTCGGCCTATCCGATCGCACTCGGTCTCCTGCGCCCGCCTGGTGAGTTGGGAGCTGATGTCGTGACCGGAGAGGGACAATGTTTGGGAATCCCTCAATCGTTCGGTGGACCAGCGCTGGGTATTCTGGCGACCCGGATGGAACTCGTGCGCCATCTTCCGGGCCGGCTGATCGGTGCGACGGTCGACCGGGAGGGGAAGCGCGGATTCGTGATGGTGTTGCAGACGCGCGAGCAGCATATCCGACGCGAAAAGGCGACGTCGAATATCTGTACGAACCAAGGACTCATGGCCTTGGCAGCGACTGTGTATCTCTCGACGCTCGGAAAGCATGGCCTGCGCAAAGTCGCTGAGCTTTGTTACCACAAGGCGCACTACCTGGCCGAACGGATCGCCGTCCTTCCCGGTTGGTCCGTCACGGGAGATGGTCCCTTCTTCAATGAGTTCGCCGTGCGTTGCCCGCGCGATCCCCGCGAGATCAACGCGTTTCTTCTCGAACGAGGAATCATCGGCGGGCTCGCCCTGGGTGACATGGTACCCGAGCAGCAGGACCTGATGTTGCTGTGTGCGACCGAACTGACGACGCGGGATCAGATCGATCGGCTCGTCGAGGCGCTCCGCGAGGCGACCGCCTGAGTCGGCAGTGACGAGATCGTTGGGGCACAATGGAACCCGAGCACTCGATGGGAGGTGCTCGGGTTTTTGCACAGGGGAGCGGGGAATGCCTTTACCGCAGGTGGCGATCGTCGGGCGCCCGAACGTCGGAAAATCGACGCTGTTCAACCGGCTCCTTCGCCAGCGGCGGGCGATCGTCGAGGAGGTCCCCGGGACGACGCGCGATCGGATCTATGGGGTCGTCGAATGGAATGGCCTGCGCTTCGGCTTGTTCGATACCGGCGGTCTTCTGACCGAGGAGGAAATCGAGCGGTCCAGCGAACGCGAACTCGTCGAAGCGACAAAGGCACAGGCTGAACTCGCCATTCAAGAGGCCGATTTGCTGATCTTCGTAGTCGATGCCGCAGCGGGACCGACTGCCGGTGACTGGGAGGTCGCCAATTTCCTGCGGCGAACCGATAAGCCGATTCTCCTGGTGGCGAACAAGGCGGATTCGCGGGAGCGCGAGTTCAATGCGCTCCAATTCTATGAGTTAGGGCTCGGTGACCCGATTCCCGTGTCGGCGCTCCACGGACGAGGTATCGCTGATCTGCTCGATGCGATCGCCGAACGTCTCCCGCGACGGGAGGAGGAAGGAACCGCGGAGGCGGAGACACCGAAGATCGCGATCGTAGGACGGCCGAACGTTGGAAAATCGGCTCTGCTCAATGCGATTCTCGGCCAGCCGCGTCAGATCGTCTCGCCTATTCCTGGCACGACGCGCGATGCGGTGGATACCGAGTTGGTATGGAAAGGACAGCCGATCGTCCTCATCGACACAGCGGGTATCCGGCGTCCTGGTCGCATCGAACGAGGCATCGAGCGCTACAGCATCCTGCGAGCAGAACGGGCAATCGAGCGGTCAGACGTGGCGATCCTGGTGGTCGACGCGACGGAGCCCTTCACGCATCAAGACCAAGCGGTAGCTGGTAAGGTACTCGATGCCAAGAAGGGAATCGTGGTCGCCATCAACAAGTGGGATCTTTTCGAGCACATGGAGGGGGAGGGAGCGCGCGACGCGTTCGAGGAGGATGCGCGGGAAGCGTTTCATTTCATGCCCTGGGCTCCGCTCGTCTTCGTTTCGGCATTGACCGGTAAGAACGTCGAGCACGTCGTGGATCTGGCGCTGGTGGTCGTGGCCGAGCGGTCTCGGCGCATACCGACAGCAGAACTGAACCAACTTTTACGGGAGGCGATTGCCCATCATCCACCGCCGACACGACCTGGGAAGTGGGTCAAGTTCTATTACGTGACGCAGCCGGAAGTGAATCCGCCGACCTTCGTGTTCTTCTGCAATCGCCCCCAGCTCGTTCACTTTTCCTACAAGCGCTATCTCGAAAACCGAATCAGGGAACGCTACGGTTTTCTCGGCACACCGATCGAACTCATCTTCCGTGAGCGCGAGCGTTCGGCACCTGCTTGGGAGCGCGGCAAAGCCGGTCGATCGTAGAACAGCGAAAGGATCGCAGAGCGAGATGGACGAGCGGTTGTGGGAGTGGGATTTCGAGGTCGCCGAAGCGATCGCGTGCGAGGAGCGGCGGCAAAGCCGGACGATCGAGCTGATCGCATCGGAGAACTTCACCAGTCCGGCGGTCCTCGCGGCGGTCGGTTCCGTACTGACCAATAAATATGCAGAAGGGTATCCTGGACGACGCTATTATGGCGGATGCGAGTGTGTGGATCGTGTGGAGGAACTCGCGATCCAGCGCGCAAAGCAGTTGTTCGGTGCACCACACGTCAATGTTCAGCCACATTCGGGCGCACAGGCGAACATGGCGGCTTTCTTCGCCGTTTTACGGCCAGGTGACCGAATCCTCGGGATGAGCCTGCAGCATGGCGGTCATCTGACCCATGGCGCGAAGGTCAATCTCTCAGGCCAATGGTTCGAGGTTGCCTTTTATGGGGTCGATCCGGAGACCGAGCGGATCGATTATGACGCGGTATGGCATATCGCGCGCGAAGTACGACCCAAGCTGATCATTGCCGGGGCGAGTGCGTATCCGCGAGTGATCGATTTCGCGCGGTTGCGCGAAATCGCTGATGATGTGGGAGCGATCCTGATGGCCGACATCGCGCACATCGCCGGTATCGTCGCGGTCGGCTTGCATCCGTCGCCCATCGGTGTCGCGCAGCTCGTCACGACCACGACGCACAAGACGCTGCGGGGACCACGCGGGGGAATGATCATGTGCGATGGGGAATTCGCTGAAGCAGTCGACAAGGCGGTGTTCCCCGGGACTCAGGGGGGGCCGCTCATGCATGTCATTGCTGGGAAGGCGGTCGCCTTCGGCGAGGCTTTGCGCCCGACGTTCCGGACCTACATCGAGCGCGTGCTGGAGAATGCGCAGGTATTGGCGGAAACGTTGCAGGCGGAAGGCTTTCGCCTCGTTTCCGGTGGGACCGACAATCATCTCCTGCTGGTCGATCTTCGCTCGCATGGAATCACTGGTCGGAAGGCCGAACGCGTGCTCGACGAGGTCGGGATCACTGTCAACAAGAACACGATCCCGAACGATCCGAAACCGCCCACGCAGGCCAGTGGCATCAGGCTTGGAACGCCAGCGATGACCACGCGCGGCTTCGGTCCGGACGAGATGCGCTTGACTGCCCGATGGATCGCCGACGTGTTGCGCGCGCCTGATGACGAATCAGTCAAGGCGCGAGTGCGGGCTGAAGTTGCCGAGCTGGTTTCCCGATTCCCGGTACCCGGCGTTACCATTGAAGCACGAACTGGCGTCGATGATGGTACCGTTTGAGCGACAGGGAACTGGCGACGCCCATGACGATCGAGCGAGCGATCATTGCGATCATCACGGTACTGGTCGCAGCCGTCGTCTGCGGAGCGACGATGCCGCGGGTCATCCGGGTCGCCGAGCGTTTCGATCTCCTCGCCTACCCAACGGAGGCACGCTGGGTCCATCGCCGACCGGTTCCTCGCATCGGGGGCTTGGCGATCTTTTTGGGGTTTTTGAGTGGGTTAGCGGCTACCTTTGCACTCCCAGTGGATCGGTTTCCTCAGGAGATCGAACGAATTCTTCTTCTCGTGTTGGGGGCTACCATCATCTTGGGAGCGCACCTGTACGATGATCTGTTGGGTCTCTCCCCGCTGGCGAAACTGCTCTGGCAGGTCACCGGGGCTTTGATCGTTATCTTGCCTCGCTTGCGGGGGGCGGAGCATGGGCTGGTTATCGAGCAATTCAATAGTCCGTTCGGCGGTGTGGTCGTTTTGCCTCTGGCTCTCGCCGTGCCTTTCACGTTGTTTTGGATCGTCGGTATGATGAACACAGTCAATTTTTTGGACGGATTGGACGGACTCGCTGGCTCTGTCACACTGATCGCTGCTCTGGTGATGTTCGTCCACACGTTCTTCCGTCCCGCGGGAAATCCGCAATTCACGATCTCGCTCCTCGCGGCTGCGCTGGCGGGCAGTGTGATCGGTTTTCTCCGCTACAACTGGCATCCCGCGCGGATCATGATGGGTGATTCGGGGGCGATGCTGCTTGGGTATGTCTTGGCGGTCCTGAGCATCATCGGGGGAGCGAAGATCGCCACGGCGCTTCTGGTTTTGTGGGTTCCGATCCTGGATGTCGCTTGGCTGATCGTCTACCGCTTGTGGAATGGGCGCTCGCCGCTGGAGGCCGACCGGGGACACCTCCACCACCGGTTGCTCGACCTGGGCTGGTCGCAACGCCGTATCGCTCTCGCTTTCGTGACAATTTCCGGAGCGTTCGGCGTTCTGGCACTGGTGATGCCGGCACCCCTCTACAAGTTCATTACGTTGGTGATCGGCGGACTCGTGGGGCTCGCCGTGCTTTCCTGGCTCGCACGCCTCGAGCCAGCGGCCTATCGAGCGGAGCAGCAGGAGTCCAAAGCATCGTCGCAGTGAAAGCCTTCGTTGAGGAGATCGAAGCGGAGAGAGGCGATGCCGCTCTATGAGTATCGTTGCCGACGGTGCCGACGTCGATTCACTAAGCTCTTCCGGTCGATCGCTACCACGGGTGATCCAGTTCCGTGCCCGCACTGCGGCGGGACGGAAGTCGATCGATTGTTCTCTCGTGTCGTCGTTCAGCGCCGCCGACCGGAGCGTTCGGAACCGCTGGATCGACTCGATTGGAGCGACGAGCAGCCGGAGGCAAGCGATCTCCCCACCAGTTGGGAGGATGACGAAGGCGGTGAGTTACCGGAATTGCCGGAGACGGACGATCCCCGGGAACTCGCACGCTGGACGCGGGAGATGAGCGCGCTCGCGGGCGAACCGCTGGATCCCGCGCTCGAGCGTGCATTGCGGGATCTCGAGCGTGGGGAAGATCCGGACCGCGTGCTGGAGCGGTTGGATGAAGAGACGCTTCTCGCGGACACCGCCGAGGAAGATGGAAGCAGCGCTACGGAAGAGGTCGATTAGCGATTCCGCCACCATTGCCACGCCAGTAGCAAACTTGCGCCGACAATGCTGATAAGACCGAAAAAGAATAGGGGGCCGATCCAGCGGACGAGCCACTCGGGATGCCAAACGTTCAGCAAGAGACTGAAACTGATCGCTGCTGCCGCGAGCAGGATGGCGACGATAAGTCGATTGACCATCGCGCTCAGCCGCTGCGTGGCGTCCGGCAGCTCAGCGAGGTGCATGGTCACTTCGAGTTCGGCTTGCTCGAGTCGGCGAAGAAGGCGATCGATCCGGCGCGGAAATCCGACTGCTTGGCGCGCACCGTCCTCGAGCATGCGGACCACCTGGGGTAACCATGACTCGGGGTGGTAGCGCTGCATGAGCAAGCGGCGCACGTACGGTTCCGCGACAAGAAATGGCTGAAGAGACGGATCCAACCGCTGGCCGACGCCCTCGTGCATCGAGAGCGTTTTGACGAGAAGGCTCAGTTCTGGAGGAAGCGTCAATCGCCAGCGGCGCATCAAGCGAGAGAGATCGGCGAGAACGTCGCCGAAGCGATACTCGCCGAGCGAAAGCCCAAAATATCGTTCGGCGAGGTGCTGGAGCTCGCGGCGCAGTGCTGGCCGATCGGCCTCGTGTCGGACGATTCCGAGTCGGCTCAGGCTATCGATGAGCGCATCGAAGTCGCTACGAATGAAAGCCAGCAGCGCATCGACGAGTTCGGCGCGCACAAAGGAATCGACTCGACCGACCATGCCGAAGTCGTAGACGACGAGTCGACCGTCGGGGAGAACGGCGAAGTTGCCAGGATGAGGGTCGGCGTGAAAGAAGCCATGCACGAGGACACAGTCGAGGACGAAACGAGTCGCTCGCAGCGCGAGCGCGTGGCGGTCGATGCGAGCGCGGTCGAGTTCCTCGATGCGATCGATAGGGATGCCATCGATTCGGCGCAGCGTGAGAACCGTCTCGGTGGTTCGGTGCCAAAAGACGCGGGGAATGACGATATCTGGCCGATCAACGAGAAGGGTGCGGAAGCGATCGGCGTTGCGTCCTTCCCGCCGGTAGTCGAGTTCGCTGCGGATCGTCCACGCGAACTCGTCGAGAAGACCAACGAGATCGTAGTCGCGGGCGAGTGGACTGTGCCGACTGGCGAACTCGGCGATCTCGCGGAGCAGCGCTAAGTCTTCCTCGATGATCTCGGCGATGCCCGGTTTGCGGACTTTGACGATGACGCTCGTCCCGGTGGGTAAGGTAGCTCCATGGACTTGACCGATCGAAGCCGAGGCGAGAGGGCTCGGGTCGAAGGTGGCGAAGAGTTCACCGAGTGGTCGTCCGAAACTCCGCTCGATCTCGGCGATGATATGTTCGACGGGGATTGCGGGGACACGATCGCGGAGCAGGGCAAGTTCAGCGATGTAGTCCGGCGGCAGGAGATCGTCGCGGGTCGACAAGATCTGCCCGAGCTTGATGAAGGTTGGGCCGAGTTCTTCGAGGGCGAGGCGGAGACGGACTGGAGTGGGGAGTTCTGGTCCTCTCGGCGCGCGGCGGAAGCGGGCAGGTATGGGAGCTCCGAGGTGATCGAGCAGCCACCCGAGTCCATGCTTGGAGAAGACCCCTGCGATCTCGAGTACTCGCCGGCGATGCGCGAACATTCGACGCGGGAAGAGCAATCGCGGTGCCACCACTGTACGATGTGCCTCCTCGGAACACCTCCGGGTACGGCATCTTCTGGGCAGTATAATCGCGGATCGGAAAAGCACTCGGGAGGCGAACGATGGTGTATTCGATGCGACGCGTGGAACGCTGGGCACGCGATCCCGGGTTGACGGTACGCATGATGGTCGTGTTGGTCGGCTTGACCTTGCTCTATCTTTTCTTTCTTACTGTCTTGATTTGGAGTGGGGTAGATACGGCGACGGTGTTCGTCATCGCCGTGCTCCTGGCGCTGTTCCAGGTCGTTTTCTCCGATCGATTGGCATTGGCGAGCGTGGGAGCGAGAATCCTGAAGCCGGGCGAGATGCCGCGACTGCAAGAGATGGTCGAGCGTGTGGCGGCACTTGCCGGGGTACCGCGCGTGCGGGTCGGCATCATCGAGACACCGGTGCCGAACGCGTTCGCAATCGGCAAGCGACTCTCCTCGTCGACGGTAGTCGTGACGCGCGGACTCCTCGAACTCCTGAACGAGGAGGAACTCGAGGCTGTCATCGCGCACGAGATCGCGCATGTCCGCAACCGTGACGTGCTCGTCATGACTATCGCTGGGTTTTTCGTCGTTGTCGCTCAACTTGTCTTTCGGTTCTTCCTGTGGGGCGCGGGCGGGGGCTCGGACCGAAGACGGGGCAACGCGATCGTCCTGGCTTTCGTCGTCTCGCTGCTGGTTTGGATCATCGGGCAGTTGCTGCTTTTGGCGCTCTCGCGCTATCGCGAGTTCGTGGCTGACCGGATGGCTGGGATCGTGACGGGGCGTCCGCTGGCGCTTGCCTCTGCTTTGTGGAAGATCGATGGCCGGGTCAAGCGAATTCCGCATCGCGATTTGCGAGAAGTGGAGGAACTCGCTGCGTTCTTCATCATCCCGCCGATCAGTCGAGGAAGCCTAGCATCGCTCTTGTCGACGCATCCGCCGGTGGAGGAGCGTGTTCGCCGCTTGGAGCAGCTGCAGCGGCAACTCGAGGGGGTGCGGTGAGACGATTCCTCGATATCTTGTTGGGGCGGGCAGCGCGACCGGCACCGGCGAAGTTGGAGGGCTTGTTAGCCATCGCGAGCGCTGCGGTCACTATGGAGGCGCAGCTCGGTTTCCGGCCATACCGGACGGCTGGCATGGTCTTCAAGCCGATCGAGTCCGTGTACTTCGAACGAGCGCAGGAGGAATTGGAGGGACTCCTGCGCATCGCTGTGCAGGAAACGCAAAGTCGATTCTGGTTCTCGACCGATTCCTACCGTTACCGTTGGATCATTCTCGAGGATCCCGACTTCGAGGATCTCGTCGCCACGATCCAGGCGGCAAGCCAGATTTTGACAGAGCATGGCTTCGGGGAACAGCTCTTGGCAGCGGTTTTCCGCTTCGATGACCAGCGGGGGCAGCCGTTTTTCTGGATCTATCAGTACAAGCTCGGAGCCTTTACGCCGTTTGCACCGCGGAAAGGTCGGCAGCGTGACGAAGCGCTCGAGCTTCGTCTCGCTGCTGTCTTGGAGCGCGAGTTGCCGATCGAGCGAAGACCGGAACTCTGGTATGCGTTATGGGATATTCCGTTTTCGGTCACCCAGGAATGAGCCCATCGCCGACGAAGAGTCGGCGCGCCTCCTCGATCGTCGTGTCCGGTGGTGGCAGAATGACGTCGGACTCGACGAACTCGTCCGGGGAGACAGGAATCCCGTGCCGCCGGACCTGATCGAGGAGTTCGTCGAGCAGGGTGCGAAAGCGCTCCTCGTCTCCAGCAGCGACCGCTTCCACGATCGAGTTGTCCAGTGCGTTCAATCGGTCGAAGAGGCTACTTTCGATCCGATACTGGCCCTCGGTGAGGATACGAACGATCACGGCTGTCCTCCCTCTGGAAGCGATTTGGGGCGTTCTCCCTGTCCCAATTGCTGACGGAGTGCAGCGAGTTCCGCTTCCACCGACGACGAGACGGCGATGCGAGCCAGTTCGCGTTCGACTACGTCTTGGCGTGTGCCGGTGAGGTCCTCCAGTGCGCCCGAGGCGAGCAATTCGTCGATCGCTGAGGCACGGGCTTGCAATTGCTCGGTCTTCTGCTCGGCGCGTTCTAGCGCGAGTCCGACATCGGCCATTTCTTCCGAGATACCGGTGACCGCCTCGTTGATCTTGACTTGGGCTTCCGCAGCGGAGTACTGCGCTTTGATGACCTCCTTCCGCGTGCGGAAGGCCTCCACCTTGGCGCGGAGACGCATCTCGGCTTGCTCGAGCTTGGCCTGTTCTTGCTCGAGTGTCTGAATCTGGCGATCCAAATCGGCGATCTGTTGCTGAGCGATCGCCTTCCGTTCGAGAGCCAAACGTGCGAGATCTTCCCGCCCGGCACTCAGGGCTTGGCGAGCTTGCTCCGTCAGACGGTCCAGCGATTCCTGTAGCTTGGCGCGCTGGAGTTCCAATCGTCGGCGGGAGGTAGTCACGTCGACGATGCCGCGGCGAACCTGCTGAAGCAGTTCGAGTTGGCGTTCGTACGCGTAATCGAGCGTTTCCCGTGGATCTTCGGCACGATCGAGCAGGCGACTCAGTTTCACTTTGACGAACGTCGTCATGCGGGAGATGAGGCCCATCGCCGTCTCCTTTCCACCGTGCGTACCTGGTGCTAGTATAGGCGTTGGTCGAGAACGCAACCAGAGCTGCCTCATCGCGATCGGAGGGAAGGGGGTCTTGGAGTTTACGGGGCTACTGTTTTGGCTTTTGTTCCTCTTTTCGATCCTGTCGCCAGTCCTGCAGCGCCGCTTTTTGGAAATGAATCGGTTACGATTGATTCATCAGTTGGAGCAGCGGCGGGGTAGCCGGGTAATCACGCTGATCCACCGGCAAGAGGCAGTTTCGTTTCTCGGCATTCCGCTGGCGCGCTACATCGATATCGACGATGCCGAAGCGGTCCTGCGCGCTATTCGGTTGACGCCGGACGAGATGCCGATCGATTTCATCGTCCATACGCCGGGTGGATTGGTTTTAGCAGCGGAGCAGATCGCTTCAGCACTGGTCCGTCATCGCGGCAAGGTCACTGTCTTCGTTCCCCACTATGCCATGTCAGGTGGCACGCTGATTGCCCTCGCAGCGGACGAGATCGTGATGGATGAAAACGCCGTACTGGGACCGGTCGATCCGCAGATCGGCCAGTATCCGGCGGCTTCAGTGCTGCGAGTCGTCCGGGAGAAGCCGGTCGCGGAGATCGACGATCAAACCTTGATTCTCGCGGACATTGGCGAGAAAGCGATGCGGCAAGTGAATGCGACGGTTCGTCACATTCTCGTGGCGAACGGACGTTCCGAGGAGGAAGCCCAGCGGATCGCTGATGTTCTGACGTGTGGGCAATGGACCCATGACTACCCGATCGATGTCGACGAAGCACGGCAGCTCGGGTTACGGGTAACGGTGGGGGTGCCAGACGAGGTATACCAGCTCATGGAACTCTACCCACAAGCGATGCAACGACGTCCTTCGGTGCAGTACATCCCTGTCCCGTACGAGACGCCACGGCCGCGGGATAATCAGCAGCGCCGTTAGGACCTCGAAAGCTGTCTTCGGCTTTCTGGACGGAAAGGCGAGGCGCGTTCGGGCAAACCGGCTTTCTGCTGATGAGTGACCGAGCGATCGTGGCGGGTAGGCACGAGCGAGGAAGACGTGCTATACTGTGTCTCTGGAAACGGATCGGGGTGTGGCGCAGTTGGTAGCGCGCGGCGTTTGGGACGCTGAGGTCGGAGGTTCGAGTCCTCTCACCCCGACCGTGCGGGAGTAACTCAGTTGGTAGAGTGCCGGCCTTCCAAGCCGGTTGTCGCGGGTTCGAATCCCGTCTCCCGCTCCAATCGACGCAAAACTTCTGCTTCCGAAGCGTACCATATGTGACAAAACGGGTGGTACCCAATCGACGTTAGGTACCACCCGTTTTGTTTGTGAGCGGAGGCGTCTCAGGAGCGAGACGCCTTCTCCGTCGCCGAGTCCGGTGCCACGAGGCGAGCCGTGAGCACCGCATCTGCCTCGTCCTGGGGCTGGCGGTGGGGAGAGCGCTTGCCATCGCGCATCTCACGCGCCCAGGCCGCCTTCATCAGCACGCCCAGGCGCTGGATGGGGTGCATGGATGCGAGTTTGAGTGCGAGCCTCGCTGCCGCGCTCTCGCGGATACCCATGAACAATGCGTCCTCGTAGAGGATGGTGGGCATCATCTCCACGAGGGCGGTGACGGAGGGCTCCTCGCTGCGCAAAGGAGTCACCGCATGCTCCTCGACATCGAGGAAGCGGATGAGGGCTTCCGCCTCCTCGATGTCGAGGCACGGTGCCTCTTCGAGGATTGCGAGTGCCCACTCCGCTAACACGCGATACAACG